>JANJUH010000474.1 GCA_024710675.1 Lysobacterales bacterium | reverse complement strand
GCTCTTCCAGCGCGGCGAAGGCGGCAGCCGTGCGGATGTCCGTGGGATCACCGAGCACGCGATCGAAGGCCGCCTCGACCAGTTCGCGGCGCAGCGCCTCGACCGAGGCAACCACGCCCCAGGCGAGCTGCGCCTCGCCGGAGAGCTTGAGGTTCCGCATCCAGTAGCGCAGCCCCTCGCCCATCCGCAGCAGCAGCAAACGACGCACGCCGCGCGGGTGGGCGGCCTGCGCTTCCTCGGGCTGCGCGTAGGCACGCAGCGCGACCGTGCCATCGACATCGACCAGCGCCGGATAGGCGCGCGCGCCGCCTTCGGCGCGGACTTCGCGCGGCAGCTCGGGCAGCGGCCATTCGCTCAACTGCTCACGGTGGTAGAGCGCATCGACGCGCGCCGCGAAGGCCGCGCGCGCGGCTTCGGCGAAGCGCTCCTGCAGCGCGGCGAGATCGCGCCCGCCCGCGAGCACCTCGCCGCCTTCGCCCATCACCTCGATCAGCGGCGTCAGGTACGGCGGCAAGCCGGCAGGATCGAAATCGGCGGCGCGGATCTCGGTGCCCGACACCCGCGCCAGGAAGGCCGCCAGCGCCTCGGCGAAGGGCTGCTGCGCCGGTGGCGTCGCCTCCAGGAAAGCCCGCGCGTAGTCGGGCGCCGGCACGACGTTGCGCCTGAGCGCTTTGGGCAGCGACTTGATCAGCAGCGCAGCGCGCTCGCCGCGCCAGCCCGGGATCAGCCACTCGACCAGCGCCGGCGTCAGCGCCGGCAGCGCTGCCAGCGGCACGCGCACGATCACGCCATCACGATCGCCGCCCGGCGCGAAGGCGTAGGACAGGCTCAGGCGCGCACCCTCGATCGCGACCTCGTCCGGGAACTCGGCGCGCTCGTCTACGCGCGCCTCCGGCACGAGCAGGTCCTCGAGTTTCAGCGCGATCCGCGCCTGCTCGGCCGGGCTCGCCCGGCGCAGCCAGGCGCCGAGTTGCTGCGAATCGAGGATGTCGGCCGGGCAGCGCTCGTCGAACCAGCGTGCCAGCGCCTCGTCGTCGATGATCAACCCGCGCCGGCGCAGCTTCTCTTCCTTGGCGTGCGCCTCGGCGCGCACGCGGGCATTCGCGGCCAGCACCGGATGGCGTGCCGGCCCCTCGCCGTGCACGAGCTGGTGGCGCACGAAGAGCTGCCGCGCGGCCGCGGGGTCGACCGGCGCATAGGCGATGCGGCGGCGCTCGACGATCGGCAGCCCGAAGAGCAGCACGTCCTCGAAGCCGACCGCGCGCCCGGCCTTGGCGTCCCAGGAGGGATCGAAGTGGCGCTTCGTCACCAGGTGCCTGGCTGCGGCCTCGATCCAGCCCGCTTCGATACGCGCGACATTCAGCGCGTAGAGCTTCTGCGTCTCCAGCAGTTGCGCGGCGACGATCCAGTTCGGCTGCACCTTGGCTTGCCCCGAGCCCGGGAAGATCGCCAGCTGGCGGCCGCGCGGGCCGCGGTAGCGCTGGCGTTCGTCCTTGCGCGCGACCTGGGTGGCGTAAGCCGCAAGAAAGGCGCGGTGCAGCGCCTCGTAGGCGCGGGCATCGGTGAGCGGCGATTCGGCGAGTGCGCCCTCTTCCTTCCAGCCGCGCTCGCGGCAGACCAGCAAGAGCTGGCGGTGCAGCTCGCGCCATTCGCGCAGGCGCAGGAAGGACAGGAAGCGCTCCTTGCACCACTCGCGCAACTTCGACTGCGTCAGTTCCTCGAAGGCATGGTCATAGGCCTGCCACAGCTGCACCAGCGTCAGCACATCGCTCTTCTCGTGGACGAAGGCGCGATGCGCGGCATCCGCCAGCCCTTCGGCCTCCGGCGGACGCTCGCGCGGATCCTGCACCGACAGGCCTGCGGCGATCACCAGCGCATCGGCCATCACGCCGCGCTCGCGCGCCTCGACGAGAAAGCGCGCGAGGCGCACGTCGATCGGCAAGCGCGCCATCTCGCGGCCGGTGGCATTCAGCTGCTGGCGCTCGTCCAGTGCACCCAATTCGGCGAGCAGCGCGTAGCCATCGCGCACCGCGCGTTCGCCGGGGGGATCGAGGAAGGGGAAGGCGAGCGGATCGCCCAGGCCCAGGTCGAGCATGCGCAGGATCACGCCGGCCAGCTGCGAGCGCAGCAGCTCGGGATCGGTGTAGGCGGCGCGGCGCGCGTGCTCCTGCTCGTCGTACAGGCGGATGCAGACGCCCGGCGCGGTGCGGCCGGCGCGGCCGGCACGCTGCTGCGCGGCGGCCTGCGAGATCGGCTCGATCTGCAGGCGCTGCACCTTCGCGCGCTGGCTGTAGCGGTTGACGCGGGCGAGGCCGGACTCGATCACGCAGCGGATCCGCGGCACCGTGATCGAGGTCTCGGCGACGTTTGTGGCGAGCACGATGCGCCGGCCGGGTCCCGGCGCGAACACGCGGTCCTGCGCTGCCGCCGACAGGCGCGCGTACAGCGGCAGGATCTCGGCGTGGCGGAAGCCGCGTTTCTCGAGCGCCTGGTGGGCGTCGCGGATCTCGCGCTCGCCGGGCAGGAAGACCAGCACATCGCCCTGCGGATCCTCGCGCCAGTACTCCTCGACCGCACCGGCAATGGCCGCCTGCAGGCCGGTGTCGGCGCGCTCCTCGCGGTCGCCGGTGATCGGCCGCCAGCGCACATCGACCGGATAACCACGGCCCTCGACACTGATCACCGGCGCGCCGTCGAAGTGACGGGCGAAACGCGCGGTGTCGATGGTCGCCGAGGTGACGATCAGCTTGAGGTCGGGCCGCCTGGCGATAAGGCGCTTCAGGTAGCCGAGCAGGAAGTCGATGTTGAGGCTGCGCTCGTGCGCCTCGTCGACGATGATCGTGTCGTAGCGACGGAGGTCGCGGTCGGACTGGGTCTCGGCGAGCAGGATGCCGTCGGTCATGAACTTGACCAGGGTCTGCGGCGGCGCCTCGTCGGCGAAGCGCACGGCCGAGCCGACCAGTTGCCCCGGCGCCGAATTCAGCTCCTGCGCCAGCCGCCGCGCGACGCTGCGCGCGGCGATGCGGCGCGGCTGCGTGCAGCCGATCCAGCCGCGCAAGCCCTGCCCCGCCTTCAGTGCCAGCTTGGGCAACTGCGTGGTCTTGCCCGAGCCGGTCTCGCCGGCGACGATCAGCACGCGATGCTTCTGGATCGCGGCGACGATCTCCTCGCTGCGCGCGGCAATCGGCAGGTCCTCGGGGACCACCAGATCGGGCAGCCGGGCCCGCCGGGTCTCGGATTGGGCCACCGAGGCTTCGATGGCCACGGCGATCGCCGCGAGG
>JANJUH010000064.1 GCA_024710675.1 Lysobacterales bacterium | reverse complement strand
GCCAGCCTGATCGGCTCCGGCATGGGCATCCTGAATCCGTGGAACCTGCGCCTCATCATCGACAACGCGCGGGTGCCGGTCATCGTAGATGCCGGCGTGGGCACGGCGTCGGACGCCGCCATCGCGATGGAACTCGGCTGCGACGGCGTGCTGATGAACACCGCGATCGCCGCCGCGCGCGACCCGGTGCTGATGGCGAGCGCGATGAAGAAGGCCATCGAGGCCGGCCGCGAGGCCTTCCTCGCCGGGCGCATGCCGAAGAAGCGCTTCGCCAATGCCTCCTCGCCGATGGAAGGGATGATCGAGTGAGTTCGGACGAGGAACTGCGCCACCGCCCGATCCGCTCCTTCGTGCTGCGCCAGGGGCGGCTGACCGAGGCGCAGAAGACGGCGCTCGACGAGCAATGGCCCGCGCTCGGCCTCGACTGGCCGCGCCCGGCCGCCGATCCGGCCGACTGGTTCGCGGTCCGCCGGCCGGTGGTGCTCGAGATCGGCTTCGGCAACGGCGAGGCGATGCTGGCCTCGGCGCTGGCCGATCGCAGTCGCAACCACCTCGGCATCGAGGTGCACCGGCCCGGCGTGGGGCGCCTGCTGCGCGAACTTGCCCCGCACCAGCTCGACAACGCCAAGGTCATCGTCGCCGATGCGGTCGAGGTGCTGACGAAAGGCATCCTGCCCGGCACGCTCGACGAGGTGCGCCTGTACTTCCCCGATCCCTGGCACAAGACCCGCCACCACAAGCGCCGCATCGTGCAGCCGGCCTTCGTCGAGCTGATCGTCAGCCGCCTGCGCCCCGGCGGTCGCTTCCACCTCGCCACCGACTGGGCACCCTACGCCGAGTGGATGCGCGAAGTGCTCTCCGGCTGCGCCGCGCTGCGCCCGGTCGCCGAAGGCGAAGCCGTCGCCGCCCGCCGCGCGCAAACGCACTTCGAGCGGCGCGGGCTCAAGCTCGGCCATCCGGTCGCAGATTGCCTCTACGCGCGGGTGGGTTAGGCTGCACCCTGGAGGGCGCCGCTCCCGCGGCGCCGCTTTTCCTCCGTCACCTCAACCAGTCCCCAAAAGCAGCGCCCGGGTACGGGCGCCCTCCATGCCTGTGGGCGTTGGAGTCATGGACAACACGTCTGCCTGTTGTCATGATGTCCAACATGAAAGCGACGCTGATCTCCCGCGCCAGGATCATCGTGGCCGAGGATGCCTTCCTCGAATGGGTGATCTGGAAGATCCCCGTGGCCGTTGCGGGATCAGCGCACGCGTGCAAGCACCGGCTGGCTTACGTGGTCGACGGTCTGTGCGTGCTGCGGTACGACAACGAGACCGGCAAGGGCGATCACCGTCATTGCGACGGTGAGGAGTCGGCCTACGCATTCACGACGCCGGAAGCGCTGCTGGCCGATTTCCGTCAGGACATGGCGAGGTGGAACGATGAAAACGGTCGTGCTTGAAGTGAGAGATCCGGCCGCAGCGCTGGATGACTTCGCGAAGGCCTGGCGCAGTGGCAAGGCGCAGACGCCGGCGCGCATCAGCTTTGCGACGCCCGAGTTGCTCTGGAAGGTGCTCACGCCCAAGCGCTGGGAACTGCTGAAGGCCCTGTGTGGTGCGGGTCCGCTGTCGATCCGCGAAGCCGCCCGGCGTGTCGGTCGCGACGTCAAGGCCGTGCACTCCGACGTGATCGCGCTACTCGCCGCCGGCGTGCTCGAACGCGCCGACAGCGGCGGCATCGTCTTTCCCTACGATGCGGTCAAGGTCGAGTTCCTGCTGCAGGCGGCGTAGTCCCCGAAAAGCGGCGCCCGAGGACGGGCGCCCTCGACCAGAGTCGGCTCGATTGCCAAACGTCGCCACGCCCTTGGAGGGCGCCGCTCCCGCGGCGCCGCTTCTGCTCGAAACCCTTCAGCACACGCGGGCCATGACCAGCCCGCGCAACTCGGCCAGTTCCGCGTACGGTGCTGCGTTCTCAGCCCCAAGCTGTTCCGCGCGGTGGTCGGCTCGAGACCGTAGTCAGGCTTCGCTTCGGCGAACACCACATGATGTACGATGTGTATACGAAAGCCTGACGATACACATCATGCGCACCAACATTGTCATTGACGACCAGCTCATGCGCGAAGTCCTCGAGGCCACCGGGCTCCGCACCAAGAAGGAGGCGGTGGAACTCGGACTACGTACCCTTCTCCGACTCCAGCAACAAGCCGAGATCCGCCGCCTGCGCGGCACCATGGCCTGGGAAGGTGACCTCGAGAAGATGAGAACCGACAGATGATCCTCGTGGACTCGAGCGTCTGGATCGACTACTTCCGAGGCACGAAGACCGAGCAAACCGACCTTCTTGACGCTCTGCTCTCCTCCGAGCCCATCGCCATCGGAGACCTCATGCTGGCGGAAGTTCTGCAGGGCTTCAGCTCCGAGCGCGACTTCAACCAGGCCAGGAATGTTCTCCTCTCTCTTCAACAGCTCGAGATAGGCGGAACCGAGCTTGCCATTCAGGCCGCCCGAAACTTCCGCACCTTGCGCCTCCACGGCGTGACGGTGCGCAAAACCATAGACGCCCTTATCGCGACGAGATGCATCGAGAGCAACCTGCTACTCCTCCACAGCGACCGCGACTTCGACGCCTTCGAGAAATACCTGGGGCTCCGGGTGCTGCGTGG
>JANJUH010000045.1 GCA_024710675.1 Lysobacterales bacterium | reverse complement strand
GCAGCTCGAAGTGACCGTCGGGCAGGTTGGTGTAGATGCGCTGGGCGTCCCGGCTCCAGGGCGAGAAGTCGGGATCAAAACCGTGGAGCCGGGAGCGGAACTCCAAAGCCTCCGCGCGGTGCGGATCGGGACTGCCGAAGGCGAAACTGAGGTCGCGGACCTCGGGCGCCAGCGCGCCCAGCTCGCTGATGCGCAATGCTCGTCCCGAGCTGATGACCGCTGCCAGCAGCGGCGGCGACGGAGGCGGGGGTGCCCTTCGCGCCGCCAGATCGACGCGGAGCACATCGCGAGCCCTGGCGACCCAGACGATGTCGTCCTCGCGCAGGAAGGCATTGATCTGCGGTCTGGTGCTGACCGCCTGCAGGACCGTGCGGTCGAGCTCGTAGCGCCCGTCGCGCCACCAGGCGACGCCGGTCAGCGCGTCGCCGCGCAGCCACAGGTGGCGATGCCGGTCCTCGTGGATCGTGTACAGGCGCGAGCTGCGCGCTTCCTCCGGCAACCATTCCGGGGAGACCAGGCGATCGCTGGCGCGATCGTGGAGCAGGGCGCCGGGGACGCTTGCGAACCACATCCGGTCGATGCCCGGATGGGGTACCAGGCTTCCCGCGGGCACGCCTGCCGCGCTGTCGTAGGTGCGGATCCGGCCATCGGGCGCGATACGCCAGAGGCCACGGTTGCCGTCCGCAATCCACAGGCTGCCATCGGGGTCCTCGACGACGCGACGTACCGGCCAGTCGATCCCGGGCATCGGCCGAGCGATCACCTCGCCGGATTCGGGCACGTCGATCACATGCACCCCGCGCGCGTGGGCCAGCCAGAGTCGACCGGGGGTGCGGGCCGAGGCCTTGAAATCGTCGACCTGCGGCAGTTGCAGCCACTTCTGGCTGCGCCAGCCGGTCGCGGTGCGCTCCACTTCCGCGAGGCCGGAGCGCGCGACGAACAGGCGGTCTCGGGTCACGGCGACGCCGGCGGTCAGCGTCAGTTCCTCGGGCAGGATGGTCTCGAAGTGCCCGGCCGTCGCCCCGGTGCCGGGTACCAGCCGATACAGGAAGCCGCCGGATGCATAGAGATCGCCCCGCCAGCGCACCAGCCCGCGCGCGCCGGCCTCGAGGCCGAGCGCTTCATCGAAGCGGGTGATGCCGCTGGCACGGTCGATGCGCAACACGCCGATGGCCTGGGCCAGCCAGAGTCCGCCCTGGCGATCCTCCAGCGCGTCGTGCGTGATGCGGAGCGGTACGCCATCGGCCACGCCGTACTCCTCGACAATGTCACCGTTCGAGTCGATGACGACCGGACCGTGCGCTGCCGAGATCAGCAGCAGGCGACCGTCGCGCAGGCGCGTCATGCCATAGGGCACCTTGCTGGCCAGCCGTTCGGTGGCGGCTGTCGGCTGGTCGGCGAAGCCAGTGTGCGAGAAGCGCAGGATGCGGCCCGTGGAGAGGAACAGCAGCCACGCGTCCGGGCCGTCGGCGATGATGCTGCGAATGAAGGGCGAGCGACCGCTGGGCAGGGTCCCGAGCGCCGCCTGCAGGTCCGGCAGGGGCGCGGGCCCCAGGGGCGCGCGCAGCCCCTGGCTGCTGACCCGGCCGTCGAGATCCTGCAGCCACAAGGTATCGCCGAGTCGGAAGGCCAGGGCCCAGGGGGTCGTCGCGGCCAGCGCCTCGACGCGACCATCGTCGTGCAGACGCAGCAGGCCGCCCCGTCCCACGTGGACTTGCGTGCGATCGTCGTCGAACAGGAAACTGCCCACCGCCTTGCCGAGGCTGCCCTGTTCCACTGGCCAGCGCGCGCCTTCGCTGTGCCACCGGAAGTGTCCGCGGGCGTCTTCCTCGAACCAGCCCACGTCGCCGTCGAAGCCCATGACGATGCGCCCGTCGCCAGCCAGAGTCGCGCCCACGGCGCCGACCAGGCTGTCCGGGTGGCGGGCGTCGCGCCAGCGCACACCGTCGAAAATCGCGATGCCGCCGATCGTGACGGCCGCGATGCGGCCATCGGCAAGCTCGAGCAGATGCACCGCGGGTGTGTAGGTCCGGATCTCCTCCTGCAGGTCGTACAGGCGCACCAGCGGCGCACCGCGTTCGCCGGCTGCGAGCGGTGCGGCGAATGCGATCGCGAGCAGCAGGGCGAGGCCGGCGCGCAAGAGCATCGAACGCTTCATCAATGCGAATCCGGTCGATCGTCCAGCACGGTGTGCACCGCCGCCAGGAGGGCAGGAGCCAGTATCGGCGCCGGCAGCTCCCAGACCAAGGGCCGGATCCGCGTCAGGCGACTGCAGCGTTCCGGTCCGCACAAGCACAGGAGCGGTGGCTGCGGCAGCGCGCCGGGGAAGGTGTCGACCAGCCACAGATCGACTCGCCAGCGCTGCAGCGCATCGCCATCGTCGGTGCAGTTCCAGCGCAGCAGCGGCCACTGCCGACGAAGGACCGCGCCCAGCCACAGGCCCAGCTCGGGGTGCAGGGCATAGGCGGCGATCCAGCCCGGCGGGGCTGCCCCCGTGCAGCGGCCTCGATGACCGAACCGTCGCACTGTGTGCGTGTCCCTCATGGTTCAGCGCGTCACGCGTCCGCCAAGGCGCGCCTCGAGCGCATCGAGACGAGCCTGCTGGGCTGCGGTCGTAGCCCTCAGGACGGCGTGCTCGGAAGCCAGCCCCGCCAGCTCCTTGGCGGCAAGGCGCTCCCGCGCGGCGAGTTCCTGCACGGCATTGGCGAGCAGGGCGCTGAGCTGGTCGTACTTGACGCCCTCGATGTCACCGTGCGCGTTGCGCGTCACCAGCCGCTCGTCGATGGCGGCCACCTCCTCGGCGACGAAACCGACATCAGCTTCGCCCGAGGTCTTCCAGCGATAGCCAACAGCCCGCAAGCGCAGCACCGCCGCCAGTCCGAGTTCGAGGTCGGTGATGGCGTCCTTGTAGCGGGCGCTCGAGGAGCAGCTGGCGAGCTGGTTGGTGGAGTTGCGGCACAGCGTGGTGCTGCCGGCGGTGCCGAGCGTGTCGACACGCAGCGTGCCGTCGACGCGCAGGCGGTTGCCGGCGGGCCCACTGGTGCCGCTGTTGGCGGTGAACACCGCACCGCCGCTCGTGCGCACCATGAACTGGTCGGGTGCGGTGGAAACGAAGTCGGCGTCCTGGCTGTCGGCCCAGACGAAACTGCCCTCGTCGCCGTCAGCATCGCCGCTGGCGGCCACCCCGGAACAAGCCTGCTGCGCACCCG
>JANJUH010000031.1 GCA_024710675.1 Lysobacterales bacterium | reverse complement strand
AACTCCGGCAGCATCGCGTAAAAGTGGTCGAACAGGTCGCTGGCGATGCCCTCGTGCTCCCCCCAGGCCGTGGTCCGGGTAAAGCAATAGACCTCGAGCGGCAGACCCGCCGGCGTGGGCGCGAGCTGGCGCACCAGCAGGGTCATGTCCGGATGGATGCCCGGGTGGCGGCGCAGGTAGGCCAGCACATAGGCCCTGAAGGTACCGACATTCGACAGCCGGCGGCGATTCGCAGGCTCGTCGCCCGTGGCGCCCAGCTCGCGGTTCCAGGCCTCGATCTCCCGCCGCTTGCCTTCGATGTACTCGGTCAACAGCGCCATGCGCCGGAAGTGCTCGTGTTCGGTCGCGTCGAGGAAGTGAATGGACGCCACGTCGAGGTGGATGGCCCGCTTGATGCGCCGACCACCCGCTTCCTGCATGCCGCGCCAGTTCTTGAAGGATTCGTTGATCAGCCGCCAGGTCGGGATGCGGGTGATGGTCTTGTCCCAGTTCTGCACCGTCACCGTGTGCAGCGCGATGTCGATGACGTCGCCGTCGGCGCCCACGCTCGGCATCTCGATCCAGTCGCCGACGCGCAGCATGTCGTTGGCGATGAGCTGCACGCTGGCGACCAGAGAGAGCACGGTGTCCTTGAACACCAGCAGCAGCACCGCGGTCATCGCGCCGAGGCCGGACAGCAGCAGCAAGGGCGAGCGCCCGATCAGCAGCGAGATCATGACAATGCCGGCGATGATGAACAGCACGATCTGCACCAGCTGCACATAGCCCTTGATCGGCCGGCTGCGGGCGATGTCACGGCGCTGGTAGACGTCGTTGACCGCTGTCAGCGCGCGGCTGACCGCCAGCGTGCCCATCAGCACCATGAAGGCGGCGGCGACATTGCGCAGCAGCAGCGCGACATCCTCGGGCATGGCCGGGACCAGGGGCACCCCGAGTTGGACCACGGCGGCGGGCGCCATGTGGGCGATGAAGCGGAACACGCCGCGATCGAGCAAGGCGTCGTCCAGTCGATTTTCGCTGCGCTGGGCGACGCGCCTGACCAGCCGCAGGATCAGCCGCCGGGCCACGCCATCGGCCAGCCAGGCCAGCAGGCCGATCAGCAGCAGGCCCAGCACAGCCTGGGTCAGCGGCAAGGCCCAGAGCCCATCCAGCAGCGCCATCATGCGCTGGCCCGTGGAGGTGTCTTCCATCGTCTCTCCTCTTGCATGCGCAGCCCGAGCCTAAACGCTGGGGCGCCTCCGGACCACCCCGGGGCGGGTTCTCTGTTCATCACTCCACGCTCGCGTCCTGGGCCTATCATGGCGAGGACCTGTCGCAGGGCACTGCACGGTGATGGACAAGGACGAAGAGCCCTGGCTGCTGGCGGACGACCCCGCCGAAGAGTGCCCGGCCCGCTGGCCGGTCCTGATCGTCGATGACGAGCCGGGCATCCACGATGTGACCATCATGGTGCTCGGAAACTTGCGATTTGCCGGTCGCGGCCTCGAGTTCCTGCGCGCCGCCAGCGGCGCGGAGGCGGAAGCCGTGCTGGCGCGGCGCCCGGACATCGCGGTGGCGCTGATCGACGTGGTGATGGAGCGCGAGGACTCGGGCCTGATGCTGGTTCGCCACATCCGCGAACAGATGGGCAACAGCCTGCTCCGGATCATCCTGCGCACCGGCCAGGCCGGCCAGGCACCCGAACGCGACATCGTGCTCGCCTACGACATCAACGATTACAAGGAAAAGACCGAGCTCACCGCGCAGAAGCTGTCGACGGTGGTCATCACGGCCCTGCGCGGCTATGCGACGCTGACCGAACTGGCCGGCGCCAAGCAGCGTCTCGAGGCCGAAGTGGCCGCACGCACGGCCGAACTGCAGCGCAGCAACCAGCGGCTTTCACGCTCGCTGGCAGCGCTGCAGGAGGGCGAACGCGCCGGCCGCAAGATCCAGTTCAAGCTGCTGCCACCGGCCCGCTGGCAGCACGCAGGGCTCGAGTTCGAACACCGGCTGATGCCCTCGGAGCTGATGAGCGGCGATTTCGTCGATTACTTCGCGATCGATGGCGAGCGTGTCGGCTTCTACATCGCCGATGTCGCCGGCCATGGCGTGGCCTCGGCCTTCGTCACCGTGTACCTGAAGCGCTTCATCGCCTCGGCGCTGGAGGCCCATCGACTGGGCCAGCCCTCGCCGGTGGCGACCCCGGCGCGCCTGCTCGAATCGCTGAACCGCGAGTTGTTGCGCGAGCGCGTCGGCAAGCACATCGCGATCTTCTACGCGGTGCTGGATGGGCCGCGCGCGGTGCTGACCTATGCCAATGCCGGCGCGACGCCCTATCCGCTGCTTGCGGCCGATGGTCAATGCCGGCCGATCGAGGCCCGCAGCACCCCGGCGGGCCTGTTCGAGCGCAGCGAGTACACCGACCGCACACTGGCCCTGCCGGCTGCCTTCGAACTCCTGCTGTGCTCGGACGGCGTGCTCGAACTGCTCGGCACCGGCACGGACGAAGGCTGCCGGCGGCTGTGCACGGCGCTGCCCGGCAGCCAGGGCATCGATGGCCTGCTGGAGCGACTCGGAATCGGCAGCGATGCGCGCGCGCCGGATGACGTCACCCTGCTGCGCGTCAGCCGGGAGGCGCCATGAGCGCGACGATGGAACACGCGCTCGAGGATGGCATCGCCTACCTCAAGCTCGGCGGCGAGTTGCGCCACGACAATGCCGGCGCCCTCGAAGGACTGCTCGAGCACTGGTTCGATCCGCGCACGGCGGCGGTCATGGGCGTCGTCATCGATCTCAATGAAGCGCGTTTCATGGACAGCACGGTCATCGGCCTGCTGGCCGCGATCGCCCGCGAACTGGACGCGCGCGGACTGCCACGCGCCACGGTGTTCTCCACCGATCCGGAGATCAACCACCTGCTGCGCAGCCTCTGCCTGGACGAAGTCTTCGCGCTCGTCGAGCACGCCACCGACCGCCGACCCGAGGGGCCGCTCGAGATCGATGCCACCGAGGGTGAGGCCGCCCACTGCCATCCCGAGGCGATCCTGGCCGCGCATGAGGTGCTGGTGGCGCTGAACGAGGCGAACCGCAGCGCTTTCCAGCCGGTGGTCGAGCTGC
>JANJUH010000471.1 GCA_024710675.1 Lysobacterales bacterium | reverse complement strand
GAGATCGGCTCCTTGGCGATCTTGAGGACCTTGCGCACCTTGTCCTCGGGCATCTCCATGCGCACCGCGAGCTCCTCGGGAGTTGGCTCGCGGCCCATCTCCTGCAGCATCTGCCGCGAGATGCGGTTCAGCTTGTTGATGGTCTCGATCATGTGCACCGGGATGCGGATCGTGCGCGCCTGGTCCGCGATCGAGCGCGTGATCGCCTGGCGGATCCACCAGGTGGCGTAGGTCGAGAACTTGTAGCCGCGGCGGTACTCGAACTTGTCGACCGCCTTCATCAGGCCGATGTTGCCTTCCTGGATCAGGTCGAGGACCTGCAGGCCGCGGTTGGTGTACTTCTTGGCGATGGAGATCACCAGGCGCAGGTTCGCCTCGACCATCTCCTTCTTCGCCTTGCGCGCCTTGGCCTCGCCGATGGCGACCGCGCGGTTGATCTCCTTGATCTCGCCGGTGGAGAGGTTCAGGGAATTCTCGAGCACCAGGCGGCGCTCCTGCTCGGCGACGATGTGCTCGCGCGCGGACTTGAGGCCGGTGCTCCACTTCTGGCGCGCGGCGATCTGATCGTCGACCCAGCCCAGGTTGGCCTCGTTGCCGATGAAGCTGCGCACGAAGATCGCCTGCGGCATCTTGGCGCGATGCACGCACAGGTCGCGGATGTTGCGCTCGTGCTGGCGGATCGAGGCCACCACCTCACGCAGCTTGCGGGTGAAACTCTCGATCATCGCCGGCGGCAGCTTGAGCTTGAGGAACTCCGCGCTCATCTCCTCGCGCGTGGCCAGCGTGCCCTGGTGGTGCGGGCCGTTCTTGCGGTGCAGCTCCTGGAAGCGCGCGTACAGCTCACGCAGCAGGCCCATGCGGCGCGCCACTTCCTCCGGATCGGGGCCGGTGTCAGGGGTGCTGGTTTCTTCGGTTTCCGCCTCGGCGGTCTCTACCTCCTCCTCGTCGGCGTCGACCTCTTCCTCGACCACCTCCTCGGCGATCTCGTCGAGGCCGGCCTGCTCGAGGTCGGCGAAACCGGTGACGATCTCGGCCAGGCGCTTGCCGCCCTCCATGTGCGAATCGTAATCGTCGAGCAGGATCTGCACCGACCACGGGAAACTGGCCAGCGCATGGTGGACCTGCACCAGGCCCTCTTCGATACGCTTGGCGATGGCGATCTCGCCTTCGCGGGTCAGGAGCTCGACCGTACCCATCTCGCGCATGTACATGCGCACCGGATCGGTGGTGCGGCCGACGTCACTGTCGATCGCGGTCAGCGCCGCGACCGCTTCCTCGGTGGTGTCTTCTTCCGGCGCCGGCGCCGGGGTCTCGGGCACGATCAAGGTCTCGGTATCGGGCGCAACTTCGTGCACCTCGATCCCCATGTCGTTGATCATGTTGATGATGTCTTCGATCTGCTCGGGATCGACGATGTCGTCCGGCAGGATGTCGTTGACCTCGGCGTAGGTCAGGAAGCCCTGCTCCTTGCCCTTGGAGATCAGCAGCTTCAGTTCGGACTGCTGGTCCTGCGGCGGGGAGGTCTGTTCGGGATTTTCCATGCGGGGAGGGCCGGAAGCGCAGGTAGAAGAACCCAGCAGTATAACCCAAGACCACCGGGCCGCCTAGCAAGTTTCATCGGTGCTTGCAAGCGTTCAGGTGGGTGAAGCGGGGAAGCGAAAAACGGGAAAGAAGAAGCGGGGCTGGGGGCTGGGGCGGGTGCGCGGGGGTGCGGCGCCAGATCGTCGGTCTGTGGCGAGCGCCTCGAAGCGGCGTGGGGCCCTGAATGTGGGTCGGGATTCATCCCGACCCTCTTCGCCGGGACTGCCAGGAGCGGGGCTTGGGGCGCATCGGTGTGGCCGCGAGGCGAGCGCCCTCAGCGCCCTCCCGCGGCCAGTTCGGCGGGGCCGCCAAGCGCCTGGTACCAGGCGCTCTCGACCGCATCGAAATCCTGGTTGCTCTCGGCCAGCAGCACCAGCGCCCCATCACCGAGCGGGACCGTGCGCACCGCGACCATCTCGACACGGCGATCGAGGCGCTCGACGGCCTGATGCGGCACGTACATCGCTGTCACCGGCCCCTCCGCTGCGCGCATGACGGCGTGCAGGCTGCGCCAGTGTCCGAGCGGACAACGATTCAGGTAGACCAGATCCAGCGCGGAGGCATCGAGGCGCACATCGGCCTCGGCAAAGACACGGTGGGCCAGGGCCGGCGGTACCCGGCTGGTACGGGTCAGTGCGTAGGGCTCGTGGGTCAGGTGCTCCACGCTCGCCAACAGCAGGGCTTCGGTCGGATCGGCGACGCGCTGCGGCAGTGTCCACAGCAGGCCGAGGGCCAGCACCGCCACTGCAGCCGCGGCGGCCAGCCACTGCAGACGACGGGGGCGCCAGCGCCCGGGGACGCTGGCGCCCGTGGCGGGCTCGGGTAGCGCGGACAGGATGCGATCGGCCAGCCCCGCCGGGACCGGCACGGCCAAGGCCTCGCCGATCCGCGCCTCCCAGGCGATGGCCTCTGCAAGGCGTTGGCTGGCGTCCTCGCACACCCCGGCCCGCGCGGCCTCTGCCAATGCAGGGTCGCGCGGATCCACCAGCAGGCGACGGCGAAACTCAGAGCAGTTCATGGACCTTTCCTTCGCTTCCTTGCTGAAGCAGTGCCTTGAGCTTGGCGCGTGCCCTGAACACCTGGGTCATCACCGCCTGCGCGCTCAGGCCGAGCTGGCCGGCAATCTCTTCGCAGCTATAGCCACCGATCACCTGCAACAGCAGTGGCTCGCGGTACTTCGGCTCGATCCGCGCAATGGCCTCGCGCAGTTGCTGCACTTCGACCAGGGCCTGGGCATCGGGCGCGTCCTCGTCTTCGATCACCAGCTCCGCGATGTCCTCGACCGGGAGCTGCTTGCGCTCGTACAGGCGCGCGTGCTCGCGACGGATGATCGTCAGCAACCAGGACTTCGCCGCGCCCTCGTCACGCAGCGCGTCGACGCTGCGCCAGGCGCGCAGGCAAGCCTCCTGCACCAGGTCCTGGGCAAGCGTGGCATCCCGGCACAACCACCACGCATAGCGGTACAGCTCCGGCGCCAGGCGGCGGATGAGGGCATCGAACTCGCGTCGACGGCTATCCATGAGGGTACAGACCGGTGCAGGTTCGATCGGCTTTCAGCGGGCGCGCGCCGAAGCGCCGACGACAAGCGGCGCCGCAACAGGACGCCGCGCAAACGACCGCGGCCTCATTCGCCACGCACCAGCCGCCGCAGCACCGGCAGGTTGCGGCGACTGACCTCGATCTCCTCGGGGCGACCGCGCAGCCGCACGAAGGGCTCATTGTCGGCGTTGCGGCCGAAGGCCTCGATGCGGTCGCGCGCGACGAGGCAGTTGCGATGCACTCGCACGAAGCGATCACCGAACTCCTGTTCCAGCGACACCAGCGAATCCTCGATCAGCACCTCGCCACGGTCGTGGTGAACTTCGACGTACTTGGCGTCGGCGAGGAAATAGGCGATCTGCGCGACCGGCACCATGCGCATCTCGCCGCGCACGCGGGCGCAGACATGGCTGCGCTGGCGAACCGCCGGCGAGGCCGGCGCAGCCTGCTGATCGGAAAGACCGCCATAGCGGCGGGCGCGCTCGAGGGCCGAAAGCAAACGATCGCGGCGCACCGGCTTGACCAGGTAGTCCACGGCTTCGGCCTCGAAGGCGGCGAGCGCGTGTTCCTCGTAGGCCGTGCAGAACACCACTGCGGGCGGCTCCTCCAGCTCCAGCAACCGGCGCGCCGCCTCGAGGCCGTCCATGCCGGGCATGCGGATGTCGAGCAGGACCAGGTCCGGATGCAGTCGGCGCACCGCGGCCAGCGTGCTGACACCATCGCCGGCTTCGCCCACCACCTCGACCCCGGCCACCCCCGACAGCAGGCCCGCCAGTCGGCGCCGTGCCAGGGGTTCGTCGTCCGCGATCAGCACTTTCATGGGCGGCTCTTCCGGGCCTGCGCGAGCGGCAGCGCCACGTACACCGCATAGTAATCTGCCGATTCGCGCACATCCAGCCGTGCGCGCGGGCCGTATGCGTACAGCAGCCGTCGACGCACATTCTCCTGCGCCATGCCATGACCCGTGCGACCGCGCGCAGCCCGATCCGGCAGCGGATTGCCGACACCGAGCAGCAGGAGCTCGCCCTCGCGGGCCGCCGAGATGCGCACCGTTCCACCCTCGGTGCGCGGCTGGATGCCATGGTAGACCGCGTTCTCCACCAGCGGTTGCAGCAACAGCGGCGGCAGCTCCATGTCCACCGGTGCTGCCGCGACATCCCATTCCACACGCAGTCGATCACCCAGGCGCAACTGTTCGGTCGCGAGGTAGCGGTCGCACAGTTCGAACTCGCGGGACAGCGGATGCAGGCGCTCGCCGGCGGCGAGCGCCGCCCGGAACAGCTCGGCAAGGTCCTCGATCATGCGCTCGGCGAGATCGGCATCGACATGCACCAGCCCGGCGATGGTGTTCATGCTGTTGAACAGGAAGTGCGGGCGGATGCGCGCGGTCAGTGCCTCGACTTCGGTGCGCGCCTGCGCCTCGACCTGGCGGCGCCACTGCACGTAGACGTAGGCATAGCGGACTCCGAGTGCCGCCATCAGCAGTGCCAGCAGCACCAGTCCGCCGGCGAAGGCCGGCAGCGAGGGCATCCGCGCCAGCGGTGACAGCAGCACCGGTGCCATCGCGTGAGCCAGGGTCGCAACCGCGGCACTCATCGCCGCGAGCACGGTGCTGGCGCCGAGCAGCGCAAGCCAGGGCGGCAAGGCCAGCAGGGGCTTGCGCAGCACGCACAGGCCTGCGACCGAGGCGAGGGCGATCCACTGCGCGAGCAGTGTGCCCAGCGTCAGCACCGCCCACGCCGCAGCCGGCGGACCCGGTGCCAGCGCGACCACCAGCACCGGGATCTCGGCCAGCAGCATGGCGGCGAAGACCGTCTGCGGCTGGCAGAACTCGGGCAGCCAGTCGCGGGTCGGCGGCAGCACGCCGGCTTCTCAGTCGCCTGCCGCCAGGTAGGCAGCCCGGATCGCCTCGACACGTTTGCGGTTGGCCCCGAAATCCGAGTAACCCACCCGTGAAGCCGAACGCAGCTGCACCAGCCCGGCGCCATCGTCGAAACGAAACTCGACATCATCGATGAAACGAAACAGTGCGCTGGTGCTGGTCACATGCCAGTAATCACCCTGGCGGCGCTGGATTGCAGTGCGCGGCAAGGTCGCCAGGGCGGCGACGAGCGCGCCTTCGGTGGCCGCGCGATCACCGCGATAGGCGAGGGCTGCGACCACGGCCTCGCCGCTGGCGGATTCGCTGGCCACGCAGTTGGGCGAGGCGGGACAGGCGCGCAAGCGTCCGTCCTCGAGCCCCGGCGGGGCATCCCCGCGCGACAGGTAGCTGCGCGTCGCGAACACGGCAGCCACCACCAGTACCAGTGCCAGCACTACCAGCAAGACTGTCTTCATCGCCGCCTCCCCGAGCGCAGGAGGCCATGATGCGCCCGGATCCGTCCCACGGCGAGCATGTCGTCTCCTCGCAGGCACCCGAGTCCGGCGGCTCAGACCACCACGGCAATACCAAGCACCTTGGCGACGGTCTGCAGGAACTCGCGCACCCTGAGCGGCTTGCGCTGGATGCGCGAGACGCGCGCCGCCTGCGCCTGCTGCTCGATGTCCTCGCCACCCTCGGGCGCCAGCAGCACTACCGGCACCGGATGCGCCGATTCACCCATCCGCCGCGCCAGGGTCAAGCCGTCGATGCCAGGCAGGTCGGCGTCGGCGATCAGGAGTTGCATCGGCGCCTCGGCATGGCTGCGCTCGAAGCGCTCGGCGGTCACGAAGCTCCGACAGCGATAGCCGGCCGAGACCAGCAGCGATTCGATGAACTCGCGCACATCGGCGTCGGGTTCGACCACTCCGATCAAGGGCATGGTGGTGCGACCGGCCACGGATCCATGCACCGCAACACGATTCAGTGCGCCAGGGCCCGCGGCCGTGCCGCCGGGACCGGATTCATGCCGGCGAGCAGGCGCAACTGGCGCTCCTGGCGGATGCGCACGCCGCGCTTGACCACCTCGATGATGCCCTCGCGATGCAGCTTGGACAGCGTGCGGCTGACCGTCTCGAGTTTGAGGCCGAGGTAGCTGCCGATCTCCTCGCGCGTCATCGGCATCCAGATCGCCGTGCCGCACTCGGCCGGGCCCACGCCGCGCTCGGCGAGGTCGATCAGGAACTGGGCCAGCCGCTCCTCGGCGCGGAGCGAACCCAGCAGCAGCAATGTCGACAGCTCGCGGCGGATCTGCCCGCTCAGCATGCGGAACAGTGCGGCCTGAATCCGCGGCACGCTCTGGCCATGGCGCTCGAGCAGCGCGAAGGGAAGTTCACAGACCACCGTGTCCTCGAGGGCGGCCGCCGAGCTGACGTGCTGGCGCAGCCCGACCGAGTCGAGGCCGACCAGATCGCCCTGCAGGAAGAAGCCGGTGATCTGCTCGCGGCCGTCCTCGGTCAGCATGGTCACCTTCATCGAGCCCGAGCGCACCGCGTACAGCGACTCGAAGTTGCCCGAGGTATGGAAGAGGTAGTCGCCTCGAGCCAGACGGCGCTCGCGCAACTCGGGGAGCTGGCGGAGATCCAACTCGAGGTCACGGGACAGCGTGCCGAGCGTGCAGGGCTGCGCACACTTGCCACACACACCGGGTTCACATCGCCTGGGCGCCATCATTCTCGTGTCCTCCAGCCTAAAGACCGTTCCACCGTGATCGCCAAGCTATCGACGTCGCCTTCGGACTTCCTCCACGACACGGTCACGCCGGGTAACAACGGGTAACAACACGGGGTTGGATCAAAGGGGCGAAGGGAGAAAGGGATAGGGGCGGGGCAGGGGGCAGGGGGCAGGGGGCA
>JANJUH010000473.1 GCA_024710675.1 Lysobacterales bacterium | reverse complement strand
ACGGCAAGGCGAGCACTCGCCACTCCACCACTCCCCACTGACCGGTCTCCAGTGATCCTTGACTAAACAACCATCACAAAATCACGGGCGAGGCGTAGGCTTGATTCCCGCATGGAAGGGAACCATGTGGTAGAACCAACGCAGGCGGTACGACCGAGGAGTGGGATCCATGTTCAGCAAGGATCTGGAGCTGACGATCAGCCAGAGCTACAAGGAGGCACGCGCGAAGCGTCATGAGTTCATGACGGTCGAGCACCTGCTGCTGGCGCTGGTGGAGAACCCCTCGGCGGCGCAGGTGCTCAAAGCCTGCGGTGCGGACCTCAAGGTGCTGTCCGACGAGACCCGCGCGGTCATCGAGGAGACGGTGCCGGTACTGGCGGCAGACGACGAGCGCGACACCCAGCCCACGCTAGGCTTTCAGCGCGTGCTGCAGCGCGCGGTGTACCACGTGCAGTCCTCCGGCAAGAAGGAAGTCACCGGCGCCAACGTGCTGGTCGCGATCTTCGGCGAGAAGGACTCGCACGCGGCCTACCTGCTGCAGAAGCAGGACATCACCCGCCTCGATGTCGTCAACTACATCTCGCATGGCATCTCGAAGATCCCGCAGGAGCCGCAGCGCGAGCAGAACGCCGAGCGCGAGGGCGAGGGTGGCGAGGGCGGCGAGAAGCAGAGCGCGCTGCAGGCCTATGCCAGCAACCTCAACGACATGGCGCGCCAGGGCAAGATCGACCCGCTGATCGGCCGCGCCGATGAGGTCGAGCGCACGATCCAGGTGCTGTGCCGTCGCCGCAAGAATAATCCGCTGTACGTCGGCGAGGCCGGTGTGGGCAAGACCGCGCTGGCCGAGGGCCTGGCCAAGCGCATCGTCGAGGGCAATGTGCCCGATGTGCTCAAGGACGCGGTGATCTTTGCGCTCGACCTGGGCGCGCTGGTGGCCGGCACCAAGTACCGCGGCGACTTCGAGAAGCGCCTGAAGCAGGTGGTGGCGGAACTCAAGCGCCAGCCCAAGGCGATCCTCTTCATCGACGAGATCCACACCATCATCGGTGCCGGCTCCGCTTCGGGCGGCGTGATGGACGCCAGCAACCTGATCAAGCCGCTGCTGGGCTCGGGCGAGTTGCGCTGCATCGGCTCGACCACCTTCCAGGAGTTCCGCGGCATCTTCGAGAAGGATCGCGCGCTGACCCGGCGCTTCCAGAAGATCGACGTCGTCGAGCCCACCATCGCCGATACCGTCGAGATCCTGCGCGGACTGAAGTCGCGCTTCGAGGAGCACCACCAGGTCGAATACGCGCCGGAGGCGATCAAGGCCGCGGTCGACCTCTCGGTCAAGCACATCCACGACCGCTTCCTGCCGGACAAGGCGATCGATGTCATCGACGAGGCCGGCGCGCGCCAGCGCCTGCTCGCCGAGGACCAGCGCAAGCGCGTGATCGACACCGAGGAAGTCGAGTACATCGTCGCCAAGATGGCGCGCATTCCGGCGAAGCACGTGTCGGCCTCTGACAAGGACGTGCTGCGCAATCTCGATCGCAATCTCAAGATGGTCGTGTTCGGCCAGGACGAGGCCATCGAGGTGCTGACCAGCGCGATCAAGATGTCGCGCTCGGGCCTGGGTGATCCGAGCAAGCCGATCGGCTGCTTCCTGTTTGCCGGTCCCACCGGCGTCGGCAAGACCGAAGTCACGCGCCAGTTGGCAATGATCCTCGGCATCGAGTTGGTGCGCTTCGACATGAGCGAATACATGGAGGCGCACACGGTCTCGCGCCTGGTCGGCGCGCCCCCGGGCTACGTCGGTTTCGACCAGGGCGGGCTGCTGACCGAGGCCGTCACCAAGCATCCGCATGCGGTGCTCCTGCTAGACGAGATCGAGAAGGCGCACCCGGACGTGTTCAACCTGCTGCTGCAGGTGATGGACCGCGGCGTGCTGACCGACACCAATGGCCGCGAGGCGAACTTCCGCAATGTCGTGCTGGTGATGACCACCAATGCCGGCGCCGCGCAGGCCTCGCGGCGCTCAATGGGCTTCGTCGAGCAGGACCACTCCACCGATGCGATGGAAGTGATCCGTCGCGGTTTCACCCCGGAGTTCCGCAACCGGCTGGACGCGGTGATCCAGTTCACCGGCCTCGACAAGGCGACGATCCTGCGCGTGGTGGACAAGTTCCTGATCGAGCTGGAGTCGCAGCTCGCCGACAAGCGCGTGGCGCTCAGCGTCGACGAGGACGCGCGCGCGTGGCTGGCGGAGAAGGGCTTCGATCCGCTGATGGGCGCGCGGCCGATGGCGCGCGTGATCCAGGAGCACATCAAGCGCAAGCTGGCCGACGAGTTGCTGTTCGGTGCCCTGACCGAAGGCGGCCGGGTGATCGTGGGCGTCGAAGGCGGGCAACTGACGGTAAGGGCCGAAGCCACGCAGGCCGCCGCCGCGCCGGATGCCGCCATCGCCTGAGCGGGTGTGGCACGGCGGGCTGGCGCCCGCCGCGAGACCACTCGCGGCGCTTACTTCTGGCGGAAGGTGATGCGGCCCTTGGACAGATCGTAGGGCGTCATTTCGATCTTGACCTTGTCACCGGTCAGGATGCGGATGTAGTTCTTGCGCATGCGGCCGGAGATGTGGGCCGTGATCACATGGCCATTCTCCAGTTGCACGCGGAACATCGTGTTCGGCAGCGTCTCGAGGACGATGCCGTCCATCTCGATATGGTCTTCTTTGGACATTCGGTGATCGCAGGGCTTTGAGCCGGAAGGCCGCGGATTCTGGCGGAAACTGGCGGAGGGCGCCAGCCAATCCGGCAAATCCGGGCTCTTCCGTCAACCTGCGGCTCATGTTCGCGTTATCGGCAAGCACATTCCCGACGCAGGAGAGCGCCCGTGATCGATCGCAAAACCGTACTCGCCATGCTGGCGACACTGCTTTTCGCCTTACCCGTCGCGGCGGATCCGGCCCGCTTGCTGGGTTCGACGCGCCTGACCAAGGTCGAGAACGATGTCGACGTGCTGGCGTTCAAGAAGTGCCGGCGCGGGATCGACAGCCTACAGTTGCGTGTCTACCGTGGCCAGGTCGAGGTCGAACGCGTGTGGGTGCGTTATGGCAATGGCGAGCGCGAAGAGCTGGTGGTTCGCGATCGCATCGCGCAAGGCGGGCAGACCCGCTGGATCGATCTGCGTGGTGGCGAGCGTTGTGTGCAGGCCATCGGCGTGATAGGCGACACCGAGCGCTCGAGCGACCAGGCGCGTGTGGAGATCTGGGGTCGCTGAGCAGCCTGCCATCCAGCCGCCGGCCCGGCATCGTCATTCAGCCTGGGCTTGCGAAACGATGGCTTTCGGGCCGCGATTAACCCGCGCTTGACCGGGTCTTAGCAAAGTCCTAAGGCCCGCCTAATCCGGGCTTAAGCCAGCCCGCCCAGCATGAGGACCCATTGAGGTCAGCGCTGGAGCAGGGCATGGACGGAGACGGGGGCTGGCAAAGCGAGCGTTGCGCGGAGTGGGTGCCGGCAGAGGCCGCAGCTTGCGCGCCCGCCCGCCCGGTGATGATCGTTCTCGATGCCGATCATGCTTGCCGCGGGGCTGTCGAGGCCTTCATCGCGCGGCGCTACCGCGACGCTTATGGCGCCCGGGTGCGGACCTTCCTGCCGACCCTGTTCGCCCTGGTCGATGGTGAAGGTGAACTGCTGGCGGCCGCCGGTATCCGCCGCGCCAGCTCAGGTCCGCTCTTCATCGAGCAATACCTCGATGCGCCGCTCGAATCGGTGCTGGCTGCCCGTTACGGGCGGACGCCCTGCCGCGAGGAAATCGCCGAGATCGGCCACCTCAGTGGTCTCGGTGCCGGCAACGGGCGTCGATTGTTTCCGCTGATCGCCGCCTGGATGGAAGCGGCCGGGATCGGCTGGGGTGCTTTCGCCGCGACCGCGCCACTGCGGGTGTTGTTCGCGCGGATGGGCGTGCAGCCGCTGCCGCTGGCCAAGGCGGATCGCAGCCGCCTCGGGAGTTCAGCGGCCGACTGGGGCAGCTACTACGAGACCGATCCATGGGTCGTCGGCGGTCCGCTGGAACTCGGGCGTTCCTTGCTGCGGGGTCAGTGGTGAGCCTGCTCGCCCACCTCGCCACCCTGGCGCACAGGCGCCCGCACGAGACCGTGCTGCGCAGTGGTGCGCGCACCATCACGCGCGCCGAACTCGACGCACAAGTCGGCCATCTGGCCGATCGGCTGGCGGTGCTGGACCTGGCCCGGGTCTCGACGGCTTTCGACAACGGGATCGAGGCGGTTGTCGTCAGTCTGGCCTTGCGCGCGATCGGCGCGGCGCACGTGCCCTTGCCCGGATTCTTCTCGGCGGCGCAATGCGCCCACGCGCAGGCGGCGGCCGCTGTCGAGGCACATCTGGATGCCGGTCCTGCCGGTGAAACGATCGCGCCGGGCATCCACTTGCACCGCAAGCATGCGCCGGCGGGTGTCGGCCTGCCGGTAGGCACCTCGGTAGTGACGTTCACCTCAGGCTCGACGGGCACGCCCAAGGGGGTCTGCCTGTCCGCGAGTCACCTCGAGACCGTCTCGACGGCCATCGTCGATGCGCTGGCCGGGCAGACGCCGCGCCGCCATCTCGCGCTGCTGCCGTTGGCAGTCTTGCTGGAGCAGGTCGCCGGGGTCGAGGCCGCGCTGTGGGCCGAGGCCGAAGTGCTGTTGCCGGCGAGCGCCGAGACCGGGCTGGTGGGCGCGGCCGGACTGGATCCCGCGCGGCTCGCGGCCTGCATTGACCAGGCCCGGCCGGAAAGCCTGATCCTGGTCCCGCAGATGCTGCAGGGCTGGCTGTGGGGCCTGGGCCAGGGTGCGCGGGCTCCGGACAGTCTGCGCTTTGCTGCGGTCGGTGGCGCGCGTGTACCGCCCGCGCTGTTGCAGGCGGCGGCCGGCTTCGGCCTGCCGGTCCATGAAGGCTACGGGCTCAGCGAATGCGCCTCGGTGGTCTGCCTGAATCGTCCCGGGGCCAGCCGCGCCGGCAAGGTGGGGCGCGCCCTGCCGCATGTGCGCGTCGAGGTCGATGAGGCCGGCGAGGTGCTGGTTCATGGCCCGCGCTTCCTCGGTTACCTGGGCGAGGCGCCGATGGCGCCGGGTCCGTGGGCGACCGGCGATATCGGCCGCCTCGATGAGGACGGCTATCTCGCGATCGACGGTCGTCGCCGCAATGTCTACATCACCGCTTTTGGCCGCAACGTGTCACCCGAATGGGTCGAGAGCGAGCTTCTGGCCGAGCCCGAGATCGCTCACGCGGTGGTCGATGGCGAGGCCCGCGCCGAGACGGTCGCGATCATCGCCCCGGCCCGCAGTGGCCTGGGCGATGGCGAGATCGCAACCGCCATCGCCAGGGCCAATGCACGCCTGCCCGATTACGCGCGCGTCCATCGCTGGCTGCGGGCCCGGGAAGCCTTTACGCCCGGCAATGGACTGCTGACCGGCAACGGCCGGGTCCGCCGTGCCGAAGTCCTGGCTCGCCACGCGGCTGACTTGTCGCAGCGTGCAGGTGCCTGACGCCGTGACCCCACGCGATCGACCCCTGCAGCAGCCACCTACCCTGACCACGGAGAGAGCACAGCCCATGTCCTTTTTCGAAGAACTGCTCAAAGCCACCGCCCGCGAGCGCGCGGACCTGGAGTCGCTGCCGCTGATCGCTGATGCCTTCGCCGGGCGCGTGACCCTGGAGGAATACCGCCGCTTCCTCACCCAGGCCTACCACCACGTCAAGCACACGGTGCCGCTTCTGATGGCCTGTGGTGCGCGCCTGCCGGAGCGCCTGGAGTGGCTGCGCGAGGCCGTGGCCGAGTACATCGAGGAAGAGCAGGGCCACCAGGAGTGGATCCTCGACGATCTCAACACCTGCGGCGCCGACGCCGGGGCGGTGCGCCACGGGCGGCCGGCGCCGGCGACCGAGCTGATGGTGGCCTATGCCTGGGATACCGTGATGCGCGGCAATCCGGTCGGCTTCTTCGGCATGGTCCTGGTGCTCGAAGGCACCAGCAAGGCGCTTGCGCTGGGCGCTGCTGCCGCGCTCGGACGCCACCTCGGCCTGCCGCGAGGCGCGCTGCGCTACCTGAGTTCGCACGGCCAGCTCGACCAGGAGCACGTCGACTTCTATCGCACCCTGATTGACCGGATCGAGGATCCCGCCGACCAGGCTGCCGTGGTCCACGCCGCGCGGATGTTCTACGGGCTCTATGCCGATGTCTTCCGCTCCGTGCGTCCTGCCACCCGAAGCTTTGCGGAGGCCGCATGAAGCTCGCTGGCGCACGCATCCTGGTGACTGGTG
>JANJUH010000445.1 GCA_024710675.1 Lysobacterales bacterium | reverse complement strand
ACCTCGACCATGTCGCCCGCTGCATTCTCCTCGATGGCCGGCCGGACAAGGTCGTGAGGCGCGCCCGCAACGGGTTTTCGGGAATGGAGCGCAGCTTGCGTGGCCGCGGCTTGTGGCTCGACCCCACCCAAGCGACCCGCGCCCGCTGGCTGAGCGCCCTGCCCGGTCTGGCCGTGGCGCTGTTCGGAATCGCCAAGATGGTCATCGGAACTGGGCGCGACAAGCCGATCGGCTTCCTGATCGTGATGACCATCGTGATGCTGCTGGTCGTGGCCGTGATGGCCGGCACAATGCCGGCCCGCACGCGCGCCGGGGATCGGGCGCTGAAGGTCGCCCGGGCGCGACATGCACGCGCGGCGCGAGCACCCACGCAGGAAGAATGGGCACTCGCGGTGGCCCTGGGCGGCGTCGCCGTGCTCGGCGCCACACCGCTGGCCGCCTACGCGCAGGCGCGCCAGCCACCGTCATCCGGGGATGGCGGCAGCAGTTCGGACTCTGACGGCGACGGTGGCGGCGGTGGCGGCGGTTGCGGGGGTTGCGGCGGCGGGGACTGAGCCAGCCCGGTCGCGTGGGCTGCGCCGCTGGCCCTACCCGCGCGGGCCTGCGGCAAGCACCCGCGTGGTCCGCTGCGCGGGTTACGATCGCTCAGCGCTTCAATCGATAACAGGGCTTGTACGGCTCGGCGCCCGGGAGTTTCATCCGGTGCTGGGCAACGAAAGCCTCGAGCAGCGCGTCCATCGCCTCCATGATCGGAGTTTCGCCGCGCAGCTCGTAGGCGCCGTGGGCTTCGATCGCGCGGATGCCCTCTTCCTTGACGTTGCCGGCGACAATGCCGCTGAAGGCGCGGCGCAGGTCCGCGGCCAGTTCGTGCACCGGGCGCTCGCGGTGCAACTGCAACTCGGCCATCGCCTCGTGGGTCGGGGCGAAACGATGCTGGAAGGCCTCGGGGATCTTCAGCGTCCAGTTGAAGAAGAAGGCGTCCTTGGCCTCGACGCGATGCTCGGTGACATGCGTCAGCCCCTGTCGCATGTGACGGGCGACGGCGACCGGGTCGTCGACGATGATGCGGTAGCGTGCCGCCGCGGCGTCGCCCAGGGTCAGGCGCAGGAAGGCATCGATCTGCTCGAAATAGGCCGCGCTGTCCTTCGGGCCGGTGAAAACCACGGGGAATGGCACATGCTCGTTGTCCGGGTGCAGCAGGATGCCGAGCAGGTACAGGATCTCCTCGGCCGTACCGACGCCGCCGGGGAAGACGACGATGCCGTGGCCCATGCGGACGAAGGCCTCGAGGCGCTTCTCGATGTCCGGCATGATGACCAGGTGGTTGACGATCGGGTTCGGCGACTCGGCGGCGATGATCCCGGGCTCGGTGATGCCGATGTAGCGCGTGTGCTCCAGGCGCTGCTTGGCGTGCGCGATGGCCGCGCCCTTCATCGGTCCCTTCATTGCGCCCGGACCGCAACCGGTGCAGATGTCGAGCCCCCGCAGCCCCAGCTCATAACCTACCTTCTTGGTGTAGTCGTACTCCTTGCGCGAGATCGAGTGGCCACCCCAGCACACCACCAGGTTCGGCGCCGTCTGTGCGCGCAGCACGCCGGCATTGCGCAGGATGTCGAAGACCGCGTTGGTGATGCCCTCGGACTCGACCAGGCTGGCCCGGGTCTTGATCTCGTTTTCGACATAAAGGATGTCGCGCAGCACGGCGAACAGGAGCTGGCGGATGCCGCGGATGATCTCGCCGTCGACGAAGGCCTGGGCCGGCGCATCGATCAGGTCGAGCTTGACGCCGCGATCCTGCTGGACGACACGCACCTCGAAGTCCGGGTGCCGCGCCAGCACCGCGCGCGCGTCGTCGCTCTCGCTGCCGGTGGTCAGTACCGCCAGCGTGCAGCGTCGGAACAGCTCGTACAGGCCGCCGCTGGTGGCCTCGGTAAGGCGACGCACTTCGGCCTTGGACAGCACATCCATCCCGGCTTCCGGGTTGATGCGCGCACTGACGGGGCGATGATTCATGGAATAGCTCCTAGTCCGCGCGACCAGCGCGGCCCTGTTCGTATCGTCGAAGAAATCGGACAGCTGGGCCGGCCTCAACCGACCTCGCTGAACTGCGCGGCAGGGACACCGCCCTTGATCAGGCGCGCGTTGAATCCGCGCTCGTTGAGCAGGAACACCGCCGATGCACTGCGCCGGCCGGTGTCGCAATACACCCAGTATTCCTGATCTGCGACCAACTGGTCGAACATCCGGCGCAGGCGCGCCAGCGGCACATTGCGCGCACCAGCGAGGTGGCCGCGTTCGAACTCGCTGGGCAGGCGCACATCGAGCAGTTGCACATCGGGCCTGAGCTCACCGAGCTGGGCCTCGGGCAGCAGCGGGGCCTTCAGCAGGCGCGAGAAGGAGGCGCTCGACAGCCGCATCAGCTGGCAGCGCGTCAGCGCACGCACGGTGGCATTGCGCGGCTCGCCCGAGACCAGGGCCTCCTCGCCAAAGCCCTTGCCGACGCCGAGCTGCGCCAGTTCCTCCTCCGAATGCCCGCCTGGATCCTCTAGCACCACCTGCGCGCGACCCTCGGTGACCACGTAGTAGTAGTCCCCTGGATCGCCCTGGGAAATGATGGTCTCGCCAGCCTCGAAGGACACCGGCTCCATGCTCGAGAAGATCTGCGCGATGTTGCCCGCCGGCACGCGCAGGAAAGCCTTGCTCTGCAGCAGCGCGGTCATCCAGTCCGAGCCCTCGGCTTCGCCGGGACCTCCGGAAAGGTCGCGGACCTCGAGACCTCCGGTCTGCGACCAGGTCAGCATCACGTCGAGCAGCTCGCGGTCGACGAAAAGGATCTGGGCAGGCTTCAGGCTGACTGCGGTGGCTGAGCGGCGCTGGCCCGGCGCGAGCGCATAGCGCGCTTCCGGCTCGCCGGCCTTCAGGCGCAGGGCCCTCTGCTCGTCCTGCAGCTCGATCTCCCCTTCGATCAGGAAAGCCTGGGTACGCGCCAACTCGCCACGCGAGAACACGACCTGGCCGGGGTGATAGTTCACGAGACTGCTCTGTTTGGCCAGTTGCGCCCTGTCGGCAGGAACCAGCGATTGCAGTGGCACGAAGCGCCCGAACAGGCTGATGTTGACCATGACCGCTCGCGGACCACGAAGAGGGCGCGATTCTATGCGCACCGGAAGGATGCGACCACCCGTTCGACACGGGCCCTGACCGTGCGGGAGTCATGGCCGTTGGGATGAATCCCGACCCACCAGTGAGCGCGCCTTCGTGGGTCCGGATTCATCCGGACGCTCT
>JANJUH010000437.1 GCA_024710675.1 Lysobacterales bacterium | reverse complement strand
AACTCCTTGCCGTCGGCGAAGGTGCCACGGTAGTGCACCTTGACGGTGTCGGTGGCGGCCGGCTTGGGGCCATCGCCCTGGGTGACGACCTGGTACTGCAGGCCGGACTCGGTGGTGACCACGCCCGGCTTCTTCTTGTTGTCGGCCAGGAAGGCTTCGCCCTCGGTCTTGTTCTTTTCGGCCGCGGCCTGCTGGTCGGCGGCCTGCTTGGCCTGCAGCTTCTGCATGAAGCCCTGGCGCACGGCGAGGGCTTCCTCGTCGCTGAGCGCGGTCGGCTGGCCCTGCAGCACGGCTTCGACCGCCTGCATGAACACCTTCAGATCGAGTTCGTCCTTGATCTGCTGCAGCGAACGGCCCACGTCCATGCCCACCATGTAGCTGACCTTGTCCTTCTCGCTCTCCAGCTTGTCGGCGGCAACGGCGGACGCGCTGAGGCCCAGCGCTGCAACAACCGCCATCGCGGTCAGGGACTGACGCAGGAAACCCTTCATGTGTTCGACTCCGATTCTGTTTGGCTCGCGGAAACGCCCGCGAGGCGGCGCGGCATTGTCCTTGAAGCCCCCGGGGGGCGCAATGCGACCGCCCTGCGACCACCGCTGGCCGGAAAGGTTCCGGCCCTACTCGACCGGTTCGGCCAGCAGCTGCTCGATGCGCTCGATGAGCTCCGGCGCATCGGGCCTGACGCGGGAGCCGAAGCTGGCCACGACCTTGCCCTTCCTGTCGATCAGGTACTTGTGGAAGTTCCAGCCCGGTTCCTCCCCGGTCTCCTGCGCCAGCTCGCGGTAGAACGGTGCGGCCTGCTCGCCCTTGACCGAGACCTTCTCGAACATCGGAAACTCGACGCCGTAGGTAAGGGTGCAGAATTCCCGGATCTCCTCCTCGCTGCCCGGCTCCTGGCCCATGAAGTCGTTGGAGGGAAATCCGAGCACCGCGAAGCCGCGCTCCTGCAGGCGCCCGTGCAGAGCCTCCAAGCCCTCGTACTGGTTCGTGAAGCCGCACTTGCTGGCCGTGTTCACCACCAGCAGCACCTTGCCCTCGAAACGCTCGCACAGGGATTGGCTGCCCGCCCCGGCGAGCGGGCGGAAGGCGTGTCGCAGCAGGTCGCTGCAGGCAGCGAACGCGGGTGAGGGGGAAGCGACGAGGACGACAGCAAACAGGAGCGAGCGCAGCATGGCGAGGGTCCGGAGGGGTGGCGACGGAGCGCGAGCTTATGACGAAGCGGATGCTGAACGACGTGAAACCGTGCCATCGGTTGGGTCCGGATCCACTTGACCCGGGGAAGATTGGTGTTATAGTTGCCTACAACACCAGCTTGTTAACTCACCTCCCCCGGAGGCTGCAGATGTACCAGAAGCTCAAGCAGTCACTCGTCGCCTTCCTGGTCGCCGCCAGCTTCATCGCCGGCAGCGCGCTGGTCGGACAGCCCCTTTCCGCCGAGCCGGCACCCCCCGCGCCCGTCTCGCCCGCCGCCGTGGGCCACGATGGCGCGGACAAAGGTGCAGCCGAGCTCAGCCTTCTGAAGGCCCGGGCTACCGGCCTGTCCATGCCCTACTACGCTTTCGGCTCGCTCCTGCCGCGCGCGCGGAGTTCCTGATCATGAGTGTGACCTGGAACGACAACGCGCCGATCTATCGCCAGCTGAAGGAGAAGGTGGTGGCGATGATGCTGGACGGTGTGCTCAAACCCGGCGATGCCCTGCCCTCGGTGCGCCAGATCGCGGCGGATTTCCAGCTCAACCCGATCACGGTCTCGCGCGCCTACCAGGAGCTGGTCGACGAGGAACTGGTCGAGAAGCGCCGCGGCCTGGGCATGTTCGTGACCGATGGCGCGCGCGAGAAGCTGCTGGCCAGCGAACGCCAGCATTTCCTGCGCGAGGAATGGCCGCAGGTGCTGGCCCGCATCCGCCGCCTCGGACTGTCCGCCGATTCCCTGCTAACCCAGACCGCCAACACGTCGGAGCCGACCGCATGAGCGCCGCCATCGAAGCGCGTGGCCTGTCCAAGCACTACAAGGGCAAGGCCGCGCTCGACCAGACCGATTTCCACATCGAAACCGGCCGCATCGTCGGCCTGATCGGGCCCAACGGCGCCGGCAAGACCACGGCCCTGAAGGCGATCCTCGGCCTGGTCCCGTTCGAGGGCCAGCTTTCGGTGCTGGGCCTGGATCCCCGCACCCAGCGCGACCGCCTGATGCAGGAGGTCTGCTTCATCGCCGATGTGGCGGTGCTGCCGCGCTGGATCCGGGTGCGCGAGGCGATCGACTTCGTCGCCGGCGTGCATCCGAAGTTCGACCGCGCCAAGTGCGAGCGCTTCCTCGCCAACACCCAGCTCAAGCCCGACGCCAAGGTCCGCACCCTGTCCAAGGGCATGATCGTGCAACTGCACCTGGCCCTGGTCATGGCCATCGACGCCAGGCTGCTGGTGCTGGACGAGCCGACGCTCGGCCTCGACATCCTGTATCGCAAGCAGTTCTACCAGCGCCTGCTGGAGGACTACTTCGACGAGGAGAAGACCATCGTCATCACCACCCACCAGGTCGAGGAGATCGAGCACATCCTGACCGACCTGATGTTCATCCAGAACGGCAAGGTCGTGCTCTCGGCCACGATGGACGAGGTGGGCGAGCGCTTCACCGAGGTCATGGTCGGCGCGGATGCGGTCGACGCAG
>JANJUH010000398.1 GCA_024710675.1 Lysobacterales bacterium | reverse complement strand
CGCCGCATCGGTGCCGATCGCCGCAGCCAACCGCGTCTTGATCGGTGACAGGCCGGGTGTCTTGACGAAGACGGCGAGGGCGGGTGGCGAGGCTGCCATCAGGGCTGGGGCGGGACCCGGGACCCGGGACCCGGGGCTCGGTTGTGGACATGGCCGGGGCGTCCGCTTGCGCAGCGAAGCGCATCGGATCGGTGTCGACCGCGTCCCCCGCTCAGCGGGATGCACCCCGTGTCGTCATTCCGGCGAAGGCCGGAATCCACTGCTCTGCAGGATTGGTCGCCGCGAAAAGCCCTGGACCCCGGCCGGCGCCGGGGTGACGGCAGATGGAGATCCGATGCGGAAGCGCGCCTGCCGCGTGAGGTCGCGGCAGCCTGATCGCGCCCCGAGAGCGCTCCCACAGGCCTGCGACCGGTCAAGGTGCACGCCACTCGTTCAGCGCCTGCTTCCAGGTCAGCCACTGGTGGCGCAGGGTCGTGCTCCACCAGCCCTGCTGGGCATAGCGGCGAGCGCTGGTGGTCAGCGCGGCCGGGATTCGCATGAGAGGCAGGCCGCTGCGCCGCGCAGCCCAGACCAGCGCGTGGTCCTCGCCGAAGGGACGGCTCTCGTCGAAGCCGCCCAACTCGTAAAAGCGTTCGCGGCGGATCAGGAAGCCCTGGTCGCCAAAGGGTAGTCCGAAGCAGCGGCAACGCAGGGCGGCGCCGAACTCGGTCAGGCGCATCAGCGCCGGGCCGCCGCGGGCGAAGCGCAGGTCGAAGTAGCCGAGCGCATCCTGGCCAGAGGCAAGGAACACGGCCAATGCGGCGACGGTGTCGGCATCCGGCCGGCTGTCGGCATGCAGGAACCACAGCCATTCGCAGTCGAAGGCGGACGCGCCGGCGTTCTGCTGGCGGGCACGGCCGCGCCGGGACTCGGTCCAGCGTTCGCGCGGATCGCGCGGCCTGGATTGCAGGTCGCCGTGGGTGAACACCAGGCGGCGGGGAACGCCAGGCAACAGGCTCTCCAGCAGCGGCAGCAAATCGCGCCAGCCGCGGTCGCCAGGGCCGATCGGGATGACGATCGCCAGTTGGTCCTTCAGTGCCGTGGCGACGCCGGCTCTCACTCGGGCCGCGCCAACTCCTCGTCGGTCGGCAGCGGCTGGCCGGTGTAGGCGTGCAGGAAGGCCTCGGTCAACAGCTCCGAGATCGTCGCGTGGCGCAACTTCTTGATCTGACGGCGGGTGCGCTCGTCGGTCAGCAGCTTGAGCACGTGGACCGGGATGGTCACCGTGATCTTCTTGGTCGCCTCGGCGCGCTTGCCGCGCTCGATGTACGGATTGACGAACTTGTTCTTGGCCATGCTGCCCTCCATGCGGCGTGAAGGCTAAGCCTTCGCGCCTTCCGGGTCCAGCACCAGCGGGCCGCATGGACGTCTGCACGGCCGCACTTGACGGCGGCCGCGGCGGCCACTACGATGCACGGCAGTACAGACGTCCAGACGTCCAAACGGCTAGACGTTCAGCCTTCCAGAACAAGGATCCGCCGCCATGTCGCAAGCCTTCACGCACCGTTTCGAGACCCTGCAACTCCACGCCGGCCAGGGCCCGGCGCCTGGCACCAACGCGCGGGCGGTACCGATCTACCAGACCACCAGCTACACCTTCGACTCGGCCGAGCACGGCGCCAAGCTGTTTGCGCTGCAGCAGTTCGGCAACATCTACACGCGGATCATGAATCCGACCACCGACGTCTTCGAGCAGCGCATCGCCGCGCTCGAGGGGGGCGTGGCGGCGCTGGCGACGAGTTCCGGCCAGGCGGCGCAGTTCCTCGCCATCGCGACCATCGCCCAGGCCGGCGACAACATCGTCTCCACCAGCCTGCTCTACGGCGGCACCTACAACCAGTTCAAGGTCACGCTGCCGCGCCTCGGCATCGAGGTGCGCTTCGTCGATGGCGATGATCCGGAGGGTTTCCGCAAGCTCATCGACGCCAAGACCAAGGCGCTGTACGTCGAGACCATCGGCAACCCGGGCTCGAACGTGCCGGACTTCGAGAAGATCGCGAAGATCGCCCACGAGCACGGCATCCCGCTGATCGTCGACAACACCTTCGGCGCCGGCGGCTACCTGTGCCGGCCGATCGAGCATGGCGCCGACATCGTCGTCGCCTCGGCCACCAAGTGGATCGGCGGCCACGGCACCAGCATCGGCGGGGTCATCGTCGATTCGGGCAAGTTCGACTGGGGCAACGGCAAGTTCCCGCTCTTCACCGAGCCCTCGCCGGGCTACCACGGCCTCAAGTTCTGGGAGGTCTTCGGCAAGGACGGGCCCTTCGGCAACATCGCCTTCGCGATCCGCGCCCGCGTCGAGGGCCTGCGCGACCTCGGTCCCTCGCAGTCACCCTTCAACAGCTTCCTGCTGCTGCAGGGTATCGAGACGCTGTCGCTGCGCGTCGAGCGCCACAACCAGAACGCCAACGCGCTGGCGCACTGGCTGCGCGCGCATCCGCAGGTTTCCAACGTCAACTACCTCGGTTTCACCGAGCACCCGAGCCACTTGCGTGCGAAGAAGTACCTGCGCCACGGCTTCGGTTCGGTGTTCACCTTCGAGGTACTCGGCGGCCGCGAGACCGCCGCGCGCTTCATCGATGGCCTGAAGCTCGCCAGCCACCTGGCCAATGTCGGCGATGCGAAGACGCTGGTGATCCAGCCGGCCACGACCACCCACCAGCAGTTGAGCGATGCCGAGCAGAAGAGCGCCGGCGTCACCCCTGGCCTGATCCGCGTCTCGGTGGGCATCGAACACATCGAGGACATCATCGCGGACTTCGCGCAGGCGCTGGAGGGAGTCGCCTTGCGAAAGAGTGCGTAGCGCGTCGAGTTCTCGAG
>JANJUH010000393.1 GCA_024710675.1 Lysobacterales bacterium | reverse complement strand
CGCCAGCAGCGGCGCCTGCGCCTGGTCGAAAGTCCCGGGCAACGGCGCCTCCGGCCGCACGAAATCCGGCCCGACCGTGCAGGCACCGAGGACGAAGGCGAGGCAGGCACTGGCGAGGGGGCGCATGAGGCGGTGGGCCGTGAGGGGTGGGCTCGAAGAGCCGTGAGTGGTCAATGGCAAGTGGTCAGTCGCGCGAGCGCCTGACCTTGTCGTCATTCCGGCGAAAGCCGGAATCCAGTGCCGTTCGGAAAGGCAAGGCAAGAGCTCTCTGGGTCCCGGCCTTCGCCGGGACGACGAGCTCGCACCGCGAGCATCCATGTCCTCACGCCCGCCGCGAGCACCCATTCCGCCTTTCTTCGCGTCCTTTGCGTCCTTTGCGGACAGAGGCTCTTTCCGGCTCCCGGCTCCCGGCTCGAATGCGAACTCAACCATGCCCCACCTCCACCGGCACGCGCGCACGGCGGCGCTCGGCCCACTTGCGCAGCACCACATAGAACACCGGCGTGAAGAACAGACCGAAGAAGGTCACGCCGAGCATGCCGCTGAACACCGTCACGCCCATCACGTAGCGCACCTCGGCGCCGGCGCCGGAGGCGAAGATCAGCGGCACCACGCCCATGATGAAGGCGAAGCTGGTCATCAGGATCGGGCGCAGGCGCAACCGGCAGGCCTCGATCGCGGCTTCGACGATGCCGCGGCCTTCCTCCTCGAGGTCGCGCGCGAACTCGACGATCAGGATCGCGTTCTTGCACGCCAGGCCCATCAGCACCACCAAACCGATCTGGGTGAACAGGTTGTTGTCGATGAAAGTCGGTGGAACGCTGACCGGTGGCATCGGGATCCAGCCCATGCCGAGCTGGAGGCCGAACCACAGGCCGTTGACGGTGTTCAGCAGCCAGATCGTGCCCATCGCCGACAGCAGGCACATCGGCACGATCAGGATCACCGCCAGCGGCAGCGTCCAGCTCTCGTAGAGCGCGGCCAGCACCATGTAGACCAGCAGGACGCACAAGGGGAAGACCAAGAGCGCCATCGAGCCCTGGGTGACTTCCTGATAAGTGAGACCCGTCCACTCGACCTGCATGCCGCGCGGCAACATGCCTGTCGCCATCGTCGCCATCGCGCCGATCGCCTGCTGGCTCGACATCATTGCCGGGTTGATGCCGGCCTGCACATCGGCCGCCGGATAGCCGTTGTAGCGCACCACCGGATCAGGGCCGTAACTCTCCTTCAGCTCGACCAGGCCTCCCAGCGGCACCATCTCGCCATTCGGGTTGCGTACCCGCAGGCGCGCGAGGTCGCTCGTCTCGTCGCGGAAGGGCGCATCGGCCTGCGCATAGACGCTGTAGGTGCGGCCGAAGAGGTTGAAGTCGTTGACATAGGCCGAGCCCAGGTAGACCTGCAGCGCCGTGTAGATCTCGGTCAGCGCGAGGCCCTGCTCCTTGGCCTTGATGCGATCGATCGTTGCATCGAGCTGCGGCACATTGGCCTGGAAGGAGGAGAAGACCGCGTACGGGTCGAAACCCGGCGTGCCACGCAGGGCGCCGGTGTAGGCCTGTACCTGCTGGTTCAGTTCGCCGTAGCCGAGGCCCGCGCGGTCCTGCAGATAGGCTTCGACGCCGGCGGCATTGCCCAGGCCCAGCACCGGTGGCGGCAGCAGCGCGAAAGCCAGGCCATCCTGGATCGTGCCGAACTTGCCGTTGAGCTCGGCGGCGATCTCGGCGGCGCTGCGATCGCGCTCGTCGGCCGGCGTGATGCCGATGAACATCAACCCGGCATTGCTGGTGTTGACGAAGTGGATCGCGTTCAGGCCCGGGAACTGCACGACGTTGGCTACGCCTTCGGTCGCGAGCGCCATCTCGCCCATGCGCCGGATGGTCGCCTCGGTGCGCTTGAGCGTGGCGCCCTCGGGCAGTTGCAGCGCCGCGAACAGGTACTGCTTGTCCTGGGTCGGGATGAAGCCCTTGGCCACGCCCATGAAGCTGACCGCGGTCAGCGCGATCAGCAGCACGTAGATCACCATCAGGCGCGGGGCGCGGGCGATGGTGCCGCCGATGCCGCCCGAGTAGCGGTCCGAGGCGCGCCGGAAGCGCCGGTTGAATCCGGCGAAGAAGCCGCCGAACACCCGCTCGATCCAGCGCCCGAGCGCATCCTTGCGCGCGCCGTGTCCCTGCAGCAGCACCGCCGAGAGCGCCGGCGACAGCGTCAGCGAGTTGAAGGCCGAGATCAGCACCGCCGCGGCGATGGTCACCGCGAACTGGCTGTAGAACTGCCCGGACACGCCGCCGATGAAGGCCAGCGGCACGAACACCGAGGCCAGCACCAGCGAGATCGCGATGATCGGACCCGAGACCTCGCTCATCGCCTTGTGCGCGGCATCGCGAGGCTTCATGCCCTCCTCGATGTGGCGCTCGACGTTCTCCACGACGACGATCGCGTCGTCGACGACGATGCCGATGGCCAGCACCAGCGCGAACAGCGTCAGCACGTTGATCGAGTAGCCCAGCAGCCACAGCACGGCGAAGGTGCCGACCACCGAGACCGGCACCGCCAGCAGCGGGATCAGCGAGGCGCGCCAGGTCTGCAGGAAGACCACGACGACCAGCACCACGAGCGCGATCGCCTCGAGCAGCGTGGCGATGACGCTCTTGATCGATTGACGCACGAAGACGGTCGGGTCGTAAGCCACCGTCCATTCGATGCCGGCCGGGAAGCTGGCCTCGAGCTCCGCCATCTTCGCGCGCACGGCATCGGACAGCGCGATCGAGTTCGCGCCCGGCGCCTCGAAGATCACGATCGCGGCGGCGTCCTGGTTGTCGAGCAGCGAGTTGATCGTGTACGCGTTCGAACCCAGCTCGATGCGCGCGACGTCCTTCAGGCGCGTGATCTCGCCCGCCGAGCCCACCTTGAGCACGATCTCGCCGAACTCCTCCGGTGTCGACAATCGGCCCTGCGCGTTGATCGAGAGCTGCACCGCGCTGTCCGGATGCGGCGGACCGCCGAGCGCGCCGGCCGAGACCTCGAGGTTCTGCTCGCGGATCGCGCCGACGATGTCGCCGGCCGTGAGCCCTCGCACCGCGGCCTTGTCCGGGTCGAGCCAGACGCGCATCGAGTAGTTGCCGGCGCCGAAGGCCAGCGCCTGGCCGACGCCATCGAGGCGCGCCAGCTCGTCACGGACGCGCAGGTTGGCGAAGTTCGACAGGTACAGGCCGTCGTAGCGCGGGTCGCTGGAACGCAGGTGCACCACCATCGTCAGGTTCGGCGAGGATTTCACCGTCGTCACGCCGAGCTGGCGCACCGCTTCCGGCAGGCGCGGCAGCGCCTGGGCGACGCGGTTCTGGACCTGCACGGCAGCCAGGTCGATGTTGGTGCCGCCACGGAAGGTCACGGTCAGCAGCATGGTGCCGTCCGAGCCCGCCGTGGACTTCATGTAGATCATGCCCTCGACGCCGTTGACCGCCTCCTCGATCGGCGCGGCCACGGTCTCGGCGATGGTCTTGGGGTTGGCGCCCGGGTAGATCGCCGTCACCTGTACCGCCGGCGGCACCACGTCCGGGTACTCGCTGATCGGCAGGTTGGGGATCGCGATCAGGCCGGCCAGGAACACCACCAGCGACAGCACCGCCGCCAGGATCGGCCGGTCGACGAAGACCTTGGAGAAATCCGCGTGTGCCATGGGATCAGCCCTGCGGCGCGGCGGCGGCCGGCGCTTCGACGATGGTGTTCGGCGCCGTCATCGGCACCGTCACCGGATCGAGCGGCGCGCCGGGGAAGAAGATCTTGCGCATGCCGTTGACCACCACCTGGTCGCCCGGCGCGAGGCCCTCCTCGACGATGCGCAGGCCGTCGACCATCGCGCCCAGCACCACGTCCTTGCGCTGCGCGGCATTGCCCTCGCCGACCACGTAGACGTACTTCCTGTCCTGGTCGGTCAGCACCGCCTGTTCGTGGATCAAGAGCTCCGGCTGCGCCGCCGAGCCGAGCAGGCGGACGCGCGCGTACAGCCCGGGCGCGAAGCGGCGATCCGGGTTGGCCAGCACCGCACGGGCGCGGATCGTGACGGTGGCGGGATCGAGCCGGGTGTCGACGAAGTCCACTTCGCCCGCGTGCGGGTGGCCCTGCTCGTTGGCGAGGCCGACCTGCACCTGCGGCCGGGTGCCGGGGCCGGTGCCCTCGCGGTTGCGTTCGCGGTAGCGCAGCCAGGTGCGCTCGTCGCCCTCGAAGTGCACGTGGATCGGGTCGAGCGAGACCATGTCGGTCAGCACGGCCGAGGCATCGACCAGGTTGCCGACCTTGATCCGCGCCTCGCCGGCACGCCCGGCGATCGGCGCGGTCACCCGGGTGAAATCGAGCTGCAGGCGCGCCTGTTCGGCGGCCGCCTGCATCGCGGCGACATCGGCCTTGGCCTGCGCCAGCTCGGCTTCCTTCTGCTCCCATTCCTCGCGCGACATCGCCTTGATCTCGACCAGCTTGCGGCCGCGCTCGACATCACGCTCGGCCTTGGCGACGCGCGTACGCGCCCGCACCACCTCGGCCTCGGCCCGCGCCAGCGCGGCACGGTACTCGCGGTCGTCGATCTCGAACAAGAGATCACCCTTGGCGACCTCACTGCCCTCGGTGTAGGCGATGCGCGTCAGGTAACCCATCACGCGCGGCCGGATCTCGACCGCATCGACCGCGGCGAAGCGTCCGCTGAACTCGTCCCACGCGGCGACTTCACGCTCGACCACCGGCGCGACATTGACCTGCGTCGGCGGCATCTGCATGTCTGCCGGCGGGCCACCACCGCCACCGCAGGCGGCGAGCAGGGCGAGGGCGGCGATCAGGGGGAGTGAGCGGAGGCGGGGCATGGGGCGCATCTCGGTTCGAGTGTCGGGAGAGTTGGAGCTTCTGGGTGGAAAAAGCGGGGCTGGGGGCTGGGGGCTG
>JANJUH010000454.1 GCA_024710675.1 Lysobacterales bacterium | reverse complement strand
CCAAGCCGCTCAACGAGGCCGAGCAGCGCGCCTTCTACCTGGGCGAAGACGGCAATCCATGGACGGTGAACGACCGCGTCGAAGGCCCCACGGGCATCGTGACGCCACCGATCCCGTACAAGCCGAACCGCACGTTGGAGCAGCAGGGCGCCAAGCCCCTGCCGCTGATTGGCACCAAGCCTCCGCAGCCCTGAGCTGCGCGGCGCACATCGACAGGCCAATGGGCATGCGACACCATCGGCAGGATATCGCTCGTCATTCCGGCGAAAGCCGGAATCCAGTCACGATCGCGGCAACGCAGCAAGACTGGCGACTGGACCCCGGCCTCCGCCGGGGTGACGCAGCGAATGACCTGGAAAAGCCATAAGCAAGGCCCATCGGCTAGAGTTCGTAGCGCAATGAGCGAGCCGACCCACCAGATCGTCTTCCGCGGCAAGATCCTGTCGGGCTACACCCGCGAGGAAGTGCGCGCGCGCCTGGCCGCCCTGTTCCGCACCGACGAGCGTCGGATCGACGCCCTGCTCGACGCGCCGAAGACCGTCCTGAAGACCGGCCTGAGCAAGGATGCAGCCGCCCGCTACCAGGAGGCGCTGCGCCAGGCCGGCATCATGGTCGCCGTGATCGCTGAAGGTGCTTCGCCCCTCGCCACACCCGCGCCACCTACCGCTCCGCCGTCCGAGGAGCCGCACCCCGCCGCACTGGCTGCCGTCCGCGACGGCCTGACGCTGGCGCCGCCCGGTGAGCGCCTGCTGCCGGCCATCAAGCCCGCGCTGCTCGAGATCGACACCTCCGCGCTGTCGCTCGCCGAACCGGGAGCCCTCCTCGCCCAGCACCAGGAACCGGCGCCGCTGGCACTGTCCCTGGACCATCTGTCACTGGCTACCGATGACGGTCCGGTCGATGCTCGCCCACGTCCACAGCCGCGCGAGATCGACACCTCGGCACTATCCCTGGCCGAGCGGCCGCTCGAGCCCGAAAAGGCCTTGACCGAGTTGCAGAAGCTGATCTCCGCCGACCCGGGTACCTGAACCCCTGGCCGCCCTTCGACTCCTTACTCCACCCCGACGGTCCACGCTTGGACCGTCCTGAACACGAGATCCGCGATGTCCTTCGATTTCCTGTCCTTCCTCGCCCACGGCTCGAGCGGATCCCCGTTCTGGCTGGCCGCGACCTACTTCGTCGTCGCCACCCAACTCACGATCTTTGCCGTGACGCTGTACCTGCACCGCTCGCAGGCCCACCGCGGCGTCGATTTCCACCCGGCCGTCGCCCACGTCTTCCGTTTCTGGGCTTGGCTGACCACGGCCATGGTCACCAAGGAGTGGGTCGCCATCCACCGCAAGCACCACGCCAAGTGCGAAACGCCGGAGGATCCGCACAGCCCGCAGGTCTACGGCATCTACAAGGTACTGTTCCACGGCGTCGTGCTGTACCAGCAGGCGTGCAAGGACCGCGCGATGATCGAACAGTACGGCAGCGGCACGCCGGACGACTGGATCGAGCGTCACGTCTACACACCCTACCCCGCGCTCGGACCGACCCTGCTGGCACTGGTCCTGATCGCCGCCTTCGGCATGGTCGGCCTCGCGATGTGGGCCGTGCAGATGCTGTGGATTCCGGTGCTCGCCGCCGGCGTGGTCAACGGCCTCGGCCACTGGTGGGGCTACCGCAACTTCGAGACCAGCGACTCCTCGACCAACCTCACACCGATCGCGTTTTTCATCGGCGGCGAGGAGCTGCACAACAACCACCATGCCTTCCCGAGCTCGGCCAAGTTCGCGCTGCGCCGTTTCGAGTTCGACATCGGCTGGGTCGTGATCCGCGGCCTCGAGCGTTTCGGCCTAGCGAAAGTCTCGCGCGTCGCCCCGAGCCTGGCGATCCGCCCGAACATCGATGTGCCCGACATGGAGACGGTCAAGGCCCTGCTTGCCCATCGCTTCTCGGTGACGCGCGAGTACTACCGCGGCGTGATCAAGCCGGCGCTGCGCGAGGAAGCCGAGCGCGCGGGCGCCTCCTTCGGACGCCTGCGTGGGCGCTTCAAGCGTGCGCTGGCCAACGACGGTCGCTGGCTGGATCCGGAATCGCGCGAGCGCCTGATGACCCTGGTTCGCGAGCGGCCGTTGATCCAGACGGTGATGGAGTACCAACGCCGGCTGGCGGAGACGCTGGAGCGTTCCGGACGTAATGGCGAGGCCCTGCGCGAAGCGATTCGCGCCTGGTGCGAAGACGCCGAGCGCTCCGGCATCAAGGCGCTCGAGGACTTCGCCCGCCGCCTGCGCGGCTACCAGCTCGTGCCGGCTGCGATCTGAGTCCGGACGAAGCCCCTCTCCCCTTGTGGGCGAACCGGGCAATGTCGGCGCATGCGCCGACCCGGTGAGCGCCAGCGCGAGAAGCGCTGGCCGGACTGAGGGGTTGGGGAGAGGGGGCGCAAGAGAGGTACGTACAAGCGATGGAAGCAGCCCCCCCTTCGAGGCGCGACTGAGCATGCCGAAAGTGCAGCCTTGAATCCGCGCGAACGCCGCGGCCTGGTCCTGCTCATCGCCGCGCTGGCAATGATCGGGCCATTCGCCATCGACACCTTCTTCCCGGCCTTCCCCGCGATCGCCGCGGAGTTCGCCGCCTCGCCGGTGGCGATGCAGCAGACGCTTTCGCTGTATCTCGTCGCCTATGGCCTCATGGCCCTGGCCCACGGCGCACTGTCGGACGCACTGGGACGGCGCCCGGTGATCATCGTCTCGCTCTCGGTCTTCACCCTGGCCTCGGTCGGCTGTGCGCTGGCGCAATCGATGGACCAGTTGCTGGCACTGCGCTTCATCCAGGGCCTGTCCGCGGGCGCCGGCGTCATCGTCGGCCGCGCCATCGTCCGCGACTGTTTCGAAGGCGCCCGCGCGCAGCGGGTGATGAGCACCACCAGCATGCTCTTCGGCATCGCGCCGGCAGTGGCTCCCATCGTCGGCGGCTGGCTGCTCTACTTCGGTTGGCGCGCATCGTTCTGGTTCCTCGCCGCCTTCAGCCTGGCGCTGGTGATCGCCAGTGCGCGGGCCCTGCCCGAGACCCTGCCCGCTGCCCGTCGCATCCCGATCGCACCACTCTCGCTGATGCGCGGCTACCTGACAATGCTGCGTGACGGACGTTTCGTGCTGCTGTCCTTCGCCGCCGGCTTCAACTTCTCGGCCATTTTCCTTTACATCAGCTCTGCACCCGCCTTCGTGCTCGACATCCTCGGCCTGGGCGAGCTGCAGTTCGCGCATTTCTTCGTGCCGACAATCGGCGGCATGATGATCGGCGCCTGGCTGTCCGGACGATTCGCAGGCCGCGTCGCACCCCGCCGCGCGGTGACCATCGCCTACGCCCTGATGGCCGTCGCAGCCGTCGTCAATCTCGTCTACAGCCTGGCCACCGACGTGCAGTGGCCGTGGGCCGTGCTGCCCGTGGGCCTGACGGCGCTCGGTGTCGCCATCGCCTTTCCCTTGCTCTCTCTGGCCTTGATGGATCGCTTCCCGGAGCGTCGCGGCAGCGCCAGTTCACTGCAGATGGCGCTGAGCCTCAGCGTCAACGCGGCCGTCGCCGGCATACTGGCGCCCCTGGTACAGACCGCCGACCACCACCTCGCGCTCGCTGCCGCACTGCTCACCGTCGCCGGCTTCCTGCTCTACCTGCCGGCCCGCAGCAGCCTCGCAAGCCACGCGTAGGGCGGAACCCCCACGGCAAAGCCGGCCGATTCGATCTTGGATCACGAGGCCAGAGCCCCACCCTCGCCGGCAGGCGCCTCCCCCACCCGCATCACCAGCACCGTGATGTCATCGCTCTGCTCGGCGCCACGCGCAAAAGTCCGCACGCTGTCGATGCAGGCGCGCGTCAGCTCCGGCATCGGCCGGTCGACGTGCTCGACCAGGAATTGGCGCAGGCGTTGCTCGCCATACTCCTGGTAATCGAGGTCCATCGCCTCGCTGACGCCATCGGTGTACAGGAACAACACGTCGCCCTGGGCCAGGCGCGCCCCCGCGTTGTCGAAGCGGATGCCCGACTGGGCTCCCAGCGGTACCGATTTGGCCTTGCCCAGCGCGTGGATCTGTCCGGCGCGCAACACGTAGGGCTCGTTGTGGCCGGCATTGCTGTAGACCAGTTCGCGCTTGCGCCGGTCGTAGATCGCCGCGAAGGCGGTGACGAACATTGCCGCATCGTTGTCCTCCGCCAGTTCCTCGTTGGCCTGCGCCAGCGCCTTCGCCGGGTCCCGGGTCGCGCCGAGGTAGGCCCGGATCATGGTCATTGCCTTCGCCATCAGCAGCGCGGCAGGAATGCCCTTGCCGGACACATCAGCCACCACCAGGCCCAAGTGGTCGTCGTCGATCCAGACGAAGTCGTAGAAGTCGCCACCGACCATCTTGGCCGGGATCAGCTCGGCGTGCAGTTCGACGCCCGTACTGTCCGGATCGGGAAACTTGTGCGGCAACATGCCGAGCTGGATCGACTGCGCGAACCGGAGCGCTTCCTCGAGCTTGCGCCGCTCCTGCGCCGACTGGTTGAGCCGCTCGCGCTCGAGCGCGATCGCCGCCTGTCCAGCGAGCGCCGCCAGCATCACCTCGTCGTTGTGATCGAAGGGCTGGTTGTCCTTGGGGTTCAGCGCCTGCAGCACACCGAGCACCACGCCCTTCACATCGACGATGGGCACGGTGAGGATCGCGCGCGTCGTGAAACCGGTCTGGCGATCGAAGGCATCGTCGAAATCAGGGTCCTGGCGCGGATCGGCCACGTTGGCCACCTGGCCCGTCCGTGCAACGCGTCCGGCGATACCGCGATCGTCCGGGATCAGGAATTCGCGGCCCGCTTCCATGCCCTCGGTCACCCGGCCAATCAGGACCTTTTTCGCCTTGTCGTAAAGGAACAGGCTCGAACGTTCGGCGCGCATCACCGCCGATGTCTTGCCGACGATGGTGGGCAACAGGTTGTCGAGCCCCACGTTCGACCCCAGCGCCTTGGAGACATTGAGAAGGGCATTGACGTTGTTGAGCTGGCGGCCCAGTTGCTCGACCGCGCTGCTGCGCCGATAGGACCACCAAAGGCCCAGCCCGATCAGGCTCGAAATGATGATCCCGGCAAGGTAGGTCATCAGCGTGGCCTGCCGCATCGGCTTCAGGCGACGCTCGTAGTCGGTCAGCTTCAGGTCGACGCCGACGATCCCGGCGAAACTCCCCTCGCGATTGGCAAAGGGAACGTAAGCACTAATGAAGGTGCCCCACTGGTCGGTGTAGGGCTTGGCGGAAATCAGCGCACGCCGCTCCCTGATCGCCGTGCGCAGGTCTTCGGGTGCGTCTTCGTAAGGTTGCAGCACGGCCATGTCGTCCAGCCCATCCGGCGGCTCGGTGTCGAGCACCAACCAGACTTGCCCGTCGCGCTCGACGGCGGTGTAGGCATAGGCGATCTCGGGATCGACCGCCGCCAATTCGTGCATCGCGCGATTCTGCAGCTCGTAGTCCGGCGTGTCCTTGCGCGCACCCGGCGCCAGCAGCCGCGCGTGCGCATCGCCATCGACCCGCTGCGCAGCCAGCGTGGCCGAGCGTTGCAGCCCCATGCGGACCTCCGACACCAGCGCATCACGAGCCTGCCCGTAAAGAAACCAGGCGATGCCGCAGGTCAGCAACAGCACCACGATGGCGAGCGTGAAACTGCTCAAGGTCGGCGGGATCCGCGGAGGCCGGATGGTCAGTTCGCCCAGATCCTCGCTCACGGCCATTGCCCGCCCCGGATTGCCTTTCCTGCGGCGATGCTGAGCCACCGCGCCCGCCCTTACAACCGGGTCGACGCCCGCCGGACACCGCCGTGGCGAGGTGTTGCAATCGCGGTTACGGCCGCGGGCCCGGTTCGCACATCGAAGGCCGCGCGCGCGGCCTGAGCGAAGCGCGTTCCGGCGCTCCGGCGACCTCGCGAGCGTCATGCCCCGGATCGCGCGGGCCCGCGGCACGCCCCATGTCGGCGAACACCCGCATCAAGGCAATGGCCACGCTGGCCTTGCCTGAACGCAAGGTACTTGCTGCTGTATTGAACAGGCATGAGCCGAGATTCACTTGCAGAGCCGTGACCAGCGCTGACGCCCGCTTCCGTGGTCAGTGCGGAAAGGCGCGGCGCGACTCGGATGGATCCCACGCTGGCGCGAAGCGCAGTGCTACAGTGGGCCAACGCCGGACGGCTTAACCGGCACAATGCGGCATAACGGACGCGGCATAACGCTGCTGGACGCGGCATAACGGCATTACGGACACCCACTCACTCACCGCATAACGGACACCCACTCATGTCCAACCCTCGCCACTGGCCTTGCGTCGGCGCCGGAGCCCTGGCCCTGGCGCCGGCGATGGCCTGGGCCTCTTACGGCCAGATGTGGATCGACGTGCGGCCGCTGATGGTGGTCGCCGGCATCGTCGGCGGTGTGGCGGTGGGGCTGTTCGACCTTGCCTTCTGGCGGGGACACGCGATTCGCCGCCTGTGGTTCGCCGCCGGACTGGCCCTCACCGGCCTGATGGGGGCCGCCGCCATGTTCGCCAGTCCCGCGCTGCGCTCGCTGGCGATGGTTCCCGTGCTGGCGGGTTCGGCCCTGCTCATCTGGGCCGTGGAGCAGGCTTTCTGGCACCTGCGCTTCGGGCGCGTCGTGCGTTGCGTCCTGATCGGACTGGCCGGACTGCTGGTCATCGGCATGCTCGAATCCAGCAAGCCGAGGGAGATCGGGGCCGGCTGGTTCTTCGGCCCGATGCTGCTGGTCTGGGCC
>JANJUH010000453.1 GCA_024710675.1 Lysobacterales bacterium | reverse complement strand
CGGGCTGATCGTCAAGCCTTCAGGGATCTCTGATGACCCTCTCAGAGCCTCAAAAGCACCATCAAGATTCATCTCCAAGAAGCTCAAAAAGCAGCGCAAGAGCAACATACAAGGAGCGCCCTCTGGGCGCGATCACCGGATGGCGCAGGCAACCCGGCCGGCCAGCTGGCCTGCGCTCGCTGTCGTGCGGGGGCCCATCGCGCGCAGAGCGCGCTCCTGCAGTGTGGCGCCAATGTCACCCCGGCTGGGTGTCCTCGTTCATCCTTCCCGCGGCAAACTCTGCCGCGCTCAGTCCAACCGTTACGGGAAGCAAACCATGCGCTGGATCCACGCCTGCCTGCTGCTCCTCGCCGTACTCCTCGCCGCTCCTTTGCGCGCCCAGCAGGGCGCCCTGCCGATCACCGTGCCGAATGGCGTCGAGGGCTCGATCCCGATCGCCATCGTGCCTTTTGCCTGGGAAGCGGCCGCGCTGCCCGACCCGACCCAGATCGACCAGGTCGTGCGCGCCGATCTCAATCGCACCGGACAGTTCAACGCCCTGCGCAAGGAAGACATCATCGAGTTGCCGACCCGGGCCAGCGAGATCCGCTACCCGACCTGGCGCACGCTGAAGCAGGATTACGTGGTCGTCGGCCGCGTGCTCGGTGCCGAGGGTGGCGGTTTTCGCGTCGAATTCGAACTGCACGATGTGCTCAAGCAGGGCAGCCTGCTGGCGCTGTCGCTGCCGGCGCGCACCGGTGAATTCCGCGCGGTGGCTCACCAGATCGCCGATCTGGTCTACGAGAAGATCATCGGCGTGCGTGGCGCCTTCTTTACCCGCATCGCCTATATCACCGCCCAGCGCATCGGCGAGGCGCGTTATGAATATGCGATCTGGGTGGCCGATTCCGACGGCTACAATCCGCAGCGGATCGTCTGGAATTCCGAGCCCTTCCTGTCGCCTGCCTGGAGCCCCGATGGTCGTTCGCTGGCCTACGTGAGTTTCGAGCGCCAGGGCGGACATTCGATCTACATCCACGAACTGGCGACCGGCGCGCGCCGGCTGGTGACCTCCTTCAAGGGCATCAATGGCGCACCGACCTTTTCGCCGGATGGCGGTTCGCTGGCGCTGACCCTGTCGAAGGGCGGCAACCCGGAGATTTACCTCCTCAATCTGGCCAGCAACAACCTGACGCAATTGACCCGCCACTTCGGCATCGATACCGAACCGGCCTTCATGCCGGGTGGAAACAGCATCCTGTTCACCTCGGATCGCTCCGGCAAACCGCAGATCTACGCGGTGTCCACATCGGGCGGCAGCCCCGAGCGCATCACCCAGGTCGGCGACTACAACGCGCGTGTCAGTGCCTCCTACGATGGTCGACTTCTGGCCATGGTGCAGGGCAACCGGAACGTGTATCGTATCGCGGTCTTGGACCGCGAGCGTGGTGGCGCGGGTGCGGTTCGGCTGATCTCGCCCGGCCCGCTGGACGAATCGCCGACCTTTGCCCCCAATGCCAGCATGGTGTTGTACGCGGCGCGTGAGGGAAACAGGGGCGTTCTCTACAACGCTTCGGTGGATGGTGCGGTGCGCTTCCGGCTGCTGGAGTTGCCCGGGGGCGATGTCCGCGAGCCGGCTTGGGGTCCCTTCAGACAGCGTTGAACGAATACCCGACAAAATAGTCCTGCGGTTCTGCCCGACTTAACAAGGATCCAAAAGAAGATGAACACCCCGATTCGCGTCCTCGTCATCGCCCTCGCGATCGCCGGCCTCGCGGCCTGCAAGAGCAAGGAAGTCAAGCCGGTCGAAGAGCCGGTGCGTGACACCACCCCGCCGGTCCAGACGACCCCGACCCAGACCGAGAACTGGACCGACCCCAGCCTGCTCGAGAGCAAGCCCTGCCTGGTCAGCCGCGTGTCCTACTTCGACTTCGACCAGTCCGTGGTCAAGAGCGAGGCCATGGAGATGATCCGCTGCCACGGCAAGTGGCTGGCCAGCAACCCGGGCGCGCGCATCTCGCTCGAGGGCCACGCCGACGAGCGCGGCACCCGCGAGTACAACATCGGCCTCGGCGAGCGCCGCGGCAATGCGGTTCGCGACCTGCTGCTGGCCAACGGTGGCCGCGGTGAGCAGGTCTCCGTGATCAGCTACGGCGAAGAGCGCCCGATCTGCACCGACAGCGAAGAGAGCTGCTGGGGCAAGAATCGTCGCGCCGAGATCGTCTACACGGCGCGTCAGTAAAACCCGTGTCGGCGCTGCGGATCGTCGCTTCGATGACCACGCTACGCCTGCTGACGGCGGCCCTCGTGGCCGCCGTCAGCTTTTCCGGCGCGGCCCAGGCGCAGTCGCGACTGAGCCTCGCCGAGCGTGTGGCCCAACTGGAGCGCCAGGCCCAGGGCGGCAGTGACAGTGGCAGCCTGTCGGAACTGATGATCCGCAACCAGGAGCTGCAGGCGGAAGTGCAGACCCTGCGCGGACTCGTCGAGGAACAGGCTTTCGAGATCGAGAACCTCAAGAAGCGCCAGCGCGACCAGTACGTCGATCTGGATTCGCGCCTGCAGCGCCTCGAAGGCGGCGGCATGACCGTGCCGGCGCGCCCGGATGCGGGCGCTCTGCCGGTAGAGACGGTGCCCGGGCAGTTGAATCCCGATGGCGGCTCGCTGCCGATCGCCGCGGCACCGGTCATTCCGGCCGAGGGCGAGCGCCTGGGCGGGGCGCTGGTCGATCCCGCCATTCCCCGCGGTGACGAGAAGGCAGCCTACGAGGAAGCCTTCGAGGCGCTCAAGCAGGGCCGCTACGCCGAATCCTCCCAGCTCTTTTCGGGCTTCCTGCAGCAGTACCCCGACGGCGAGTACGCCGCCAACGCAAGCTACTGGCTGGGCGAGTCCTATTACGTCACCCAGAATTACGAGATCGCGCTGGAGACCTTCCAGAGCCTGCTCGCGCGCTTTCCGGACAGCCGCAAGGCGCCCGATGCACTGCTCAAGGTGGGCTATTGCCAGTACGAACTGGGCGATGCCGATCGCGCAGCGGGCACGCTGAACGAGGTCGTGCGACGCTACCCGGATACGCCGGTGGCGCGACTGGCCCAGGGACGCCTGCGCGCGCTGCGCCTGCCGGAGCGATGAGCGGCGCCGTCGCCGCCAGCGCGGCGACCACCAGGGCGCCGGCGCGATTGCGCATCACCGAGATCTTCCATTCGATCCAGGGCGAGGCCGATGCGGTCGGCTGGCCCACGGTCTTCGTGCGCCTGACCGGCTGCCCGCTACGCTGCCGCTGGTGCGACACGGCTTACGCTTTCCAGGGCGGCGAGCGCCTGGCGGTAGACGAGATCCTGGCGCGCGTGGCGGGTTACGGTGCTCGCCATGTCTGCGTGACCGGCGGCGAACCGCTGGCGCAGCGCGAGTGCCTGGCGTTGCTGTCGGCGCTGTGTGATGCCGGCTTCGAGGTTTCGCTCGAAACCTCCGGGGCACTCGACGTGGCGCACGTCGACACTCGCGTGCGCAAGGTCGTCGATTTGAAGTGCCCGGCCTCGGGCGAGTCGGGTCGCAATCTGTGGAGCAATCTCGAACACCTCGGGCCGCGCGACCAGCTCAAGTTCGTGATCGCCGACCGCGCCGACTACGAATGGGCGCGCGAGCGTACCGTCGAACACGCGCTGGCCGCGCGCTGCCAGGTGCTGTACTCGCCGGTCGCCGACGAGTTGCCGCCGGCCACGCTGGCTGAGTGGATCCTCGCCGACCGCCTGCCGGTGCGTTTCCAGCTCCAGTTGCACAAGCTGCTCTGGGGTGCCCAGCCCGGGCGCTGAATTGACGCCGGGAAGGCTGTCCGACCGCGGTCCTCACGGGATAGACTCAACCGATACACGCCGGGGAATGCCCTGCCATGCGACGTGCGCGTATCGATGTCCTGAACCCCACCGACCTCGCCGAACTCGCGAGCAGTCGTCCGCGGCCACTGCTGCTGCCGCGCGAGCTGTCTGACCAGGAGTTTGCGCTGTTTTGCGCCAGCGGCACGGTGCGCGAGGTGCAGCCCGGCGGGGTGATCTTCCGGCGCGGCGAGCTGGGGCGTTCGATGTTCGTCATCGAGGAAGGCCAGGTCCAGCTCGAATTCGGCGATGGCCTGCCCGACAAGCTCATCGGGCCGCGCGAGTTCTTCGGCGAACTGGCGCTGTTCATCGGCAATCACGCGCGGGTGGCCAACGCTTCGGCGGCCGATGTGGTGCGCCTGCACGTGATCGATGCCGCGGCCTTCGAGGAGATCCTGCAGCGCGCGCCGTTGCTGGTCGCGCAGTTCATGCGCCGTTCCTTCGCCTACCTGGTCGCCAGCGAACAAACCCTGATCCAGAGCCTCAAGCGTCGCAACGAGGACCTGCTGGTGACCCTCGATTCTCTGCGGCAGACACGGACGCGCCTGGATACCGCCGAGCGCCTGACCCAGCTCGACGAGCTGACCGGGATCTGCAACCGGCGCGGTCTCTACGCCTTCCTCGATGGCCTCGAGGAGCAGCGCCTGCCCGGGGCGCGTCTGGGCCTCATGCTGGTCGACCTCGACCGATTCAAGCAGATCAACGATCGCCACGGTCATCTGCTCGGAGATGTGGTGCTGCGTGCGATCGCCCGCGAGTTGCAGAACGCGGCCGCGCCCTGCGACCTGCCAGTGCGCCTCGGTGGCGACGAGTTCGCGCTGCTGCTGCAGGTGCGTGATGCAGAGGAACTGCACAGCCGGGCGCGCCAGATCGTCATGGCGATCCGCGCACTGCGCTTCCCCGACCCGAACGCCGCGCTGCGGACCACGGTCAGCGTGGGTGCGGTGCTCTGCGAAGAGGACGACGAATGGTCGCAGTGGTACGCCGAGGCCGATTCGGCGCTCTACGAGGTCAAGGGTGCCGGCGGTGATGCCTATCGCCTCCTGGAACTGAGCGCCTGAGCTCCGATCCCGACTTCTTGCGCGCCGCGCGAGTCGACGGCGCGCAGCGTCGCGCCCTGCTGCAGATCCACTTCTGCGTGCTGCTGTGGGGCTTCACCGCGATCCTCGGCAAACTGATCACGCTGCCGGCGCTGGCGCTGGTCGCGTGGCGCATGTGCCTGGTGACTGCCGTGCTGCTGCTGTTGCCCCGGGTCTGGCGTGGTTTGGTGCGCATCGGCCCGAAGATGGCGCTGACCTATGCCGGCATCGGTGTCATCGTCGCGCTGCACTGGCTGACGTTCTACGGCTCGATCAAGCTCGCCAACGCCTCGGTCGCGGCCACCTGCATCGCGCTGGCGGCGGTCTTCGTCGCGCTGATCGAGCCGCTCACGACGGCCAAGCGCTTCGATCCGCGCGAGCTCCTGCTCGCGGTCGCGGTGATCCCGGGCATGCTGCTGGTCTTCGGCGGTGTGCCCGCGCACATGCACCTCGGCATTGCTGTCGGCGCGCTGTCGGCGCTGCTGGTCGCGATCTTCGGGGCGCTCAACAAGCGTTACATCGAGCGCGCCGATCCCTTGACCGTCACCACGCTGGAGTTGGGCTCCGGTGCGCTCTTCCTGGTGCTCATCGGCCTCGCCGTGCCAGCCTTGGGTGATCCGCTGCCGCTGCCCTCGCAACAGGACCTCGGCTACCTGCTGCTGCTGGCTTTCGCCTGCACGCTGCTGCCTTTCGCGCTTTCGCTGGTGGCGCTCAGGCAACTCTCGGCTTATTCGGCCCAGCTCGCGGTCAACCTCGAGCCGGTCTACGCGGTGCTGCTGGCGATCGTTCTGCTTGGCGAACAGCGCGAACTCTCGACAGCCTTCTATCTAGGCGTGGCGATCATTGTCGCCGCGGTGCTGGCCCACCCCTTGATCGTGCGTCGCCGCTGAGGCGTGCGTCGATGGCGGCCAGCGCGCGGCCGAGCGGGCTGGACAGCAGCACGAGGCCGATGGCGATGCCGAGCGCATTGGCCGCCAGATCTGCCAGTTCGGCCTGGCGCGCGGGCGTGAAGGACTGCGCCAGTTCGATGGCGATCCCGTAGCCGAGCAATCCCAGCACCAGCACGAAGCGAGTGCGCCAGCCGGTGGCGACGAGCTGGCCGAAGTACAGCGTCAGCACCAGATAGGCGAAGGCATGGTGCCATTTGTCGCCTTGCGGCAGGCCGAGGTCGGGGCCGCGGATGGGCAGCAGGGACAGAGCGGCAATCGACAGCAGCAGCAGTCCGCCGAGCACCCACCACAGGCGGTGAAGTCGCAAGGAGGCGCTCACAGCAAATGCCTCTGCCCGAGGCCGTCCAGCGGCCACGCCTGTGCCGCATCGCCGCGCCCGAGTGCCATCAGCTTGAAGCGCTCGCCCATCTGGCCGGGCAGGGTCAGTTGCTTGAGTTCGGCAAGAAGGCGATAGCGGGCGGCCTCGTCCATTCCGGCGAGCTCGCCGAGCAGGCGCGCCGGACCGACGCCGAGCAGGAGGCCAGCCTGGCTGTCGTAGCTCATCAGTTCGAGCCCGGCCGCATGGCCGGCTTCGGCGACGGCGGTGAAATCCACCGAGGCACTCCAGTCGACCAGGCCGGGCCAGAGGAACAGGTCGTCGATCACGTGATGGCGGTAGTGGCCGATCAAGGTGCCCATGCGCCGCTGCGGGTGATAGTACTCGCGCCTGGCGTAGCCGTAGTCGGCGAACACGGCGACGCCCGAGACCAGTGGCGCGGTCACGGCCGCCAGCCACGCCGGGAGTTCCGGCAGCACTTCGCTGCGATAGCCGGGCGGCAGTTCGATGCCGTGCTCGCGCAGGTGGGCCAGTGCCGTCGCAAGGGCAGTGGCGGGTGCCTGATCGATCTCGACGAAACGACCATCGGCCGCGAGCGCGACCGCGCGCTCGCGATCGCCTTCGGCAGCGATCGAAAAGCAACTCGGCGCCAACGCATCGATCACTTCGTTGGCGACCAGCGCGCCTTCGAAAGGTGCTGCCGGCGGCGCGTCCAGCCACTCGACGCGCTCGGCGAGCGCGGGCAGTTGCTCGCCGATGCGCGCCCGCTGGCGCTCGCGCAGATCGGCGCTGCGATCGAGCATCAGGTAGCGCTGTGGCAGTCGATCCAGTTCGGCCAGCGTGCGCAGCAGCGAGCAAGCCAGCGCGCCGCTGCCGCCGCCGAGTTCCATCAGGACCGGTACGCGGCAGGCCGCGAGCACAGGCGCCAGCGCAAAGCCCAGCGAGCGGCCGTAGAGCTCGCCGAGTTCTGGCGCGGTGACGAAATCACCCTCGGCGCCGAACTTGCGCGCACCGGCCGAGTAATAGCCGAGCCCCGGGCTGTACAGCACCGCTTCCAGATAGTCGCGCAGCGGCATCGGCCCCCCGGCGCGGATGCGTGCGGCGATCTGCGCGGCGAGACGCGTCGAGAGCGCCAGGGCTTCCGGCGGCGGGGCAGGGAGAGCGGTGGACATCAGCGCAGGAGGCGAGAAAGCTCCTCGCTCGCCAGCGCTTCGCCGAGCGCGGCTTGCGCGGACAGGCGCCAGGCGAGGCGTGCCCGCTCCTCATCGCCGTGCTCGGCGGCGACGCGCGCGAACTCGGCGAGCGTTGCCGGCGAGGCCGACAGGCTCAGGGCGTGGCGGATGTAGTCGAGCGCCTTGCCCGGCAGCCCGCCGTGCCGGCAGAAGGCCGCCAGCGCGCGCAGCAAGCCGGCGCTTTGCGGGTGCTTGCCCAGCAGGGCTTCCGCCTTGCGGATGCGCGCACTGGGCTGTGCGGCCGGGGCGGTGGCATAGAGCTCGGCCAGGGCGTCCGAGTACTCCGCGCCGAGGGCCTTCTCGATCGCCTCGACGGCGAGTCCATCGCCGCCGACCCGCCGCTCACCGCTGACCAGCGCTTCGAGTACGGCCGGATCACGGCGTTCCTCGCGCGCGAAGCGCTTCCACGAGGCAGCCAGCTCCTCGCGACTGCCGGGAGCGCCCAGCGCGAGGATCATCACCCGCCGCTCGAGCTGGGCGATCTCGCGGTCGCCGATCTGTCGCGCGGCGCGTAGCCGCTCGAGCAGGCCCACGGCTTCCTCGCCGCGGCCGTTCGCCAGTGCGTCTTCGAGCTGCGCCCGCAAGACCAGTGGCGAGGCATCGGCGGCGGCCGCGCGCGTGGCCAGCGCCATGCGCGCCGACTCCTCGCCGCGTTGGGCGCGCCAGACCTCGGACAGCAGCGGGGCGATGTCGGTGCCACGCTCCACTTCACTGGCGTTGCGCAGGATCTCCTCGACCAGCCCGTACTCGCCGCGCCGGTTGGCGATGTGTGCGGCCGAGAGCAGCGCCGACAGCCTTTGCGCCGGCTGGGCGCTGGCCGCCAGCAGCTCGCGCAGCGCGTCGTGCAAGCGATCTTCCTGTGCCAGCACCAGCCCCTGGTCCAGCCGCGCCCCGGCCCGGCTGCGGCGCCAGCCGCCCCAGCGTCGCGGCCAGCGCACCAGCACCACGTAAAGCGAAAGCGCCAGCACGCCGACGAGCAGCGCCGCCAGCAGCACGAAGACCACGCTGGTCTCGATCTCCCAGCCCTGGAAACGCAGGTAGACGAAGCCGGCGTCACGGCGTAGCAGGTAGCCGAGGAAGGCCACCGCGACGGCGAGCGCCAGGTAGAGCCCGAGCTTAAGGATCCAGCGCATCGTCGTCTTCCGGCAGCGGCGCTTCGGCTTCGCTGGCCTCGACTTCCGGCGAGGCCGGCGTTGCCGCGTCGCTGCTGGCGGGCGGGTCGCCAGCGCCATCGGGTTTCGCCCCCATCTCGTCGACGGCTTGCGGCGCGCGCTCCGGCCCGGGGATGGCCACAGGCGCTGCGCGATCGCCGGTGTCGGCTCCCCGCAAACGCGCCAGCTCGCGGCGGGCCTCGCCCAGGCCGGGCGCTTCGGCGGTCCACGGCAGGGCGGTCAATTCGTCGAGCGTGGCAAGCCCGGCGGCAACCGCCGCGTCCTCGGCCGGGAAGGCAGCTGCGACGACGGCACGGGCCGAGGCCAGCGCTCCCGCCACGGCCGGCAGATCGCCGCGCAGGAGCAGCCAGCGTGTGCGCGAGAGCTCCAGCAGCAGGCGCTCGCGGGCCAGCGGGCCAGCCAGCGAATCGCTCTCACCGCCGACGCGACGCACCCGGAAGTAGCGATCGAGGGCGGCGCCGATGCGTGCGGTCCAGCCGGCATCGGCCGGCGCGGCGACGGCTTCGCTGCGCGAACCGGGCCAGTCCTGCACCGCAGCGGCCAACTGGTCGAGCCGGCCCAGCACCACCGGCACGTCGATGCCGGCGCCCGCGCCGCGCAGCGCTTCGCGCTCGAGCGCCAGCGTCTGCCGCACGCGGGCCACCTCGAGCCGGGCGACCTCGCGCAATTGCGCGTCAGCGACGTCCAGCGCCACCAGCGCACCGCTGCGATCGCCCAGCAGCAGCAGGCGTTGTTCGGCCAGGCCCAGCAACAGGTGGGCCTCCTCGATGCGCAAGCCGTCAATGCCGGGCGCGTCACCGCGACGCACGTTGTCGATGCCGTCCTCGACCAGGCCCAGCCTCTGCGTCAGGCTCAGCACCTGCGCGCGCAGGGTGCGATTGACGCTGGCGAGGTCGTCGAGACGATTGCGCAGCACATCGGTCTCGCTGACGACAGGCGCCGGCGCAGCGGCGGGCTCGACGGCCGGCCCTGCGCTTGGTCCTGCGGCCGGCGCCGACGCCGTGCTTCCGGCGGGCAGGGCCAGCGAGCGCCACGGGGCCCACAGCCAGACGCCGGCAGCGATGGCGCCCAGCAACAGCACGAGGCCTAGCCAGGTGCGCGCGCGCGCTCGCGGCGGCTTGGGCAAGGGCGTTTCGGGTGTCTCGGACATGGCGGTGCCTGGGCTGTCCTCTCGCGCAGCGCCAGGGGCATCGGGCGATGCCCCGGCGGAGCCGGTTAAGGTTTCGTTGGCCATGGATGGTAGCGAATCGTCACCGTGGGCGCACGCCGATCGAAGCCAAGGCCTTCAACAGGCTCACAGCGTCGGCGCCGCCGGCCACGTGGACATCGGAGTAACCGAGCGATCGCGCGCGCTCGGCGACGCGCGCGCTGACGACGATCAGTGGCCGCGAGCGCAGCCGGGTCAGGCCGGCAGCCACCAGTTCCTCGTCGAGCCGCGCCAGCAGCGCGGCACTGGTCGCAGTGAGGATCAGCTGTCGAGACGAATCCCGCAGTTGCACCAAGGCTGCGGGGCACGGATGCAGGCGCACGCGCCGGTAGACCGCTACCGGCCACGGCTCGGCACCGCGCCGGGTGAGCTCCTCGGCGATGTGCTGGCGGCCGCCCGGCGCCAGCCA
>JANJUH010000295.1 GCA_024710675.1 Lysobacterales bacterium | reverse complement strand
TTGTTTTTGCTGGTGCCTGGGGCGGGACTCGAACCCGCATAGCCTTGCGGCTGGGAGATTTTAAGTCTCCCTAAACGCTGTTTCATAAAGTTCCATGCTTTGTCAAGTGCCTTCGTATGTCATTGTTTTTGCGTGTCTGTGGTTCCGGCGCGTTCCATGATGTATCATTGAGCATCGGGAGAAACGGGCACCGAACGGGCACCAGATCGACGCGAGGGACTCCATGGCCGGCAAGAAAAAGCGACCGCGCATCACTGCGCAGGACCTCGTTTCACTGAAGCCCGGGCAATGGAAAAGCGACCCTGCGGACCGTGGCAACGGCGCCTTTCAAGCACGCGGCATGGCGGGTGGTGGAGTTGCCTTCTACTACCGGTTCACGGACAGCCAAGGCCAGCGGCAGCGAATCCCGCTGGGTACGTTCGACGACACCGGTCGCAAGGGTAAGAAGCTCGTCGACGCCAGGACGGAAGCCACGGAGCTTTCGCTGAGATACCGGAAAGGCGAGCGCGATCTACGTGATGCACTGGACGCCGAAGACGCGGCCAAGCGCGAAGCGAGGGAGGCCGCCGCCGCGGCCAGGGCTGCGCGGGCAGCCGAAAGCGAGCGGACGCTCGGGCGCTTGCTGGAAGCCTACGCGGACCACCTGGAGAAGGCCGGCAAGATCAGCGCCGGGAAGGTGCGCAGCGCCATCAAGCGCCACGTCTGCGAGGCCTTCCCCGAGCTGTGGAAAAAGCGCGCCGCCGAAGTCACACCGGATGACTGCCTGACCATCGTCGACCGCCCGGTCGCGGCCGGCAAGGCGCGCGAGGCCGCCAAGCTGCGCAGCTACCTGCGCGCCGCCTACGCCGCCGCAATCAACGCGCGCACGCGGCCCGGTGCCCTGCCCGCCCTTCGTGCCTTCGGGCTACAGGTGAACCCGCTTCGTGACGTCGGCTGCATCGAAGGCGCCGCCAAAGCCCGCAATCGCGCGCTGAGCGTCGCGGAGCTTCGTGCATTCTGGAGGCGCACGGTAGACCTGCCCGCAGGCGCCGGCCACGCGCTGCGGTTCTACCTGCTGACTGGCGGACAGCGTGTGCAACAGCTCGCGCGGGCCACCGTCGCCGACATCGACGTCGACGCCAAAGCCCTGAAGCTACTCGACCCAAAGGGCCGCCGGAGCACGCCGCGGACGCATTGGGTCCCGTTGCTGCCCGACGCGCAGGACTGCATCGATGCCATGCGGAAGTTCAATCTCGGGCCATACGTCTGGACGCTGACGCACGGCGAGACCCCGATGAACGAATCGAGCATGCGCGACCATGTGGCCGCCGTCTGCGCGGCCATGATCAAGGAGAAGGAGTGCTCCGAACGCTTCACGCCGGCAGACCTTCGCCGCACCATTGAAACGCGACTCGCTGCGCTGGGCGTGGGCTTCGAGGTGCGGGCACACCTGCAGTCGCATGGGCTCGGCGGGATTCAGGCGCGGCACTATGACCGCCACGACTACTTGCCCGAGAAGCGCGCCGCCCTGGAGAAGCTGCGCGAGTTGCTGACCGGCAAGGCCGCGACGGTGACCGACATCAAGGCAGGCAAGCGGAAGGTGGCGCGCAAGTGAAGAGCAAGGCCCGCCAGCCCGCCACCGCCGCGACCGCCTGGGCGCCGCCGATCGACCTGGAGCCATACCGGCCCGAGCTGCGCGTCATTGCGGCCAATGCGGGTGTCCGGCGCAGCATGTGGGCTTCGTTCGAGCGGGCAGTCGACGTCTACGTTCGTGCTCGTCTGCTGCCACCGCCACCGCCGGCCGCGGTGCGTGAGCGGTTCGAGGCGATCGAGGCCGCCGCCGCCGAGCTGCGCCGGCTGCTGCTGCCGCTGAGGCCTGGAGCCGGTGATGTCTACCGAAGCACGCGCACGAAGATGCAGCAGGCCCACCCGCAGGTGCTGGCCGATGCCGAGCACGCGCTGCAGGCGCTAGAGCCGCTGAGCCGCTGGCCGCGTTCGCTCACCAGGGCGCCGCATGACCTCGATCCGGATTCGCGGGACGGCCGCCCACCCTCGCCTGCCCGCGCCCTGGTCGAATCGTTCGCCCGCATGGTCCCGACCGAGGACCAGCTACGCCAGTCGCTGCGCGAGCTGGCCATGGTGCTGACGTCGATTCAGCAGCAACACGACACGCCGAGCCTTGCCCTTGGCGACGTCGCCCGCCTGGTCCGCGAACACAGAAAGTAGGACCGATCCGGGCGACTTTTGCCGCACCCGCCGCCGCCGTTCCATCTTGTCCCCGCCGTCCAATGGCGACCACGGGATACCAAGATGGAAACCAGCAACACGACCGACACCACCCGCCGCAAGCCCACCGAAAACGAAGCCCTGTTCTGGCGTGAGGCCTTCGTCTGCGCCTTCCTGCAGATCTCGCGCAGCACGCTGCGGCGCTTGATCGCTGCCCGGGAGTTCCCGACCCCCGTAAAGCTGAGCGCGAGCTGCATCGCCTTCCCTGTCGCGGAGGTGCGCGAGTGGGCCGCCAAGCGCATGGCGTCACGCGACACGCCGGGCCAGGCCGCCTGACATGACCGAGCAAAACGACTGGTGCGCCTATCGCGCCGAGCGCATGCAGCCGCACGTCGGGCACCTGTACACCGCCGATGTGCTTCGCAGCGTCATGCCCGAGCTGACCGGCTATGACGCCCGCGCGTTCATCCGCGATCCCGAGGCCTATGCCAGAGACGAAGCGGAGCGCGAGCTGGCTGCCCGGCACTGCGACGGGCGCGTGATCGATGCTACAGGTACGCGAAACCTGTTTCACGGCCGCGGCACGATCCCGCCGCCCGGCGACAACACACCTGGGCGCTTCTCGCCTGACATGCTGTCCATCACGCTGGGCAAGGCGAGGCCTGGGCAACCGGTGCTGATCACCGTGGACTCGCCCGGCGGAATCGCCGTGAGTGCCCGGGAAATGGCCCGGATGATCGAGGCTCACCCGGACCCGGTGGACTGCGACATCCTCGGCGGATGCCTGAGCGCCGCCGTGCTGGTGGCCACTGCCTGCCGGCGCGTGCGCATGGCTGAGCGGGGTGTCTGGATGTGGCATTCCGCCAGCCTGCAAACGCATGGCAATGCTCGCTGGTTCCGCCTCCTTGCCAAGGACATTGCTCGTCTTGATCGCAAGGACTCCGCATGGATCGCCCGCCGCCGCCGCGTGCCCTATCGATTGGTCCGCGAACTGGAGCTGAGCGAGCGCTACCTGAGCGCCGCCGAGGCGCTCGAGCTGGGGCTGGTCGACGAGGTAATCCCGAACCCGCCCATGGCCGCGCTGTGGTCCGCTGAGCGGGACCTGCGCGCCAACCCTGACCCCTGAAAAAACGAAACCCGCGGTGACCGCCGCGGGTTTCGCACTACCGATCAAGGAACAACAGCATGCAAAGCGTACATCACATCAAGCACCGGCGCCACCGTGCGCCAGGCGGTGCAGCATGACCGCGCCGCGCAAGTCCCCGAGGTCTCCGATTGCCCTCGCCTACGAAATCGGGCGCGGGGTGCGCACGGTTTGGCCGGGCGCCTGGGCTCGCCGCGATGCCGAGTTCCTGGTCTCGCGCTTCGGCACGAAGACCGCCGCCGCGGCCGTCGCTTGTGTGCGGCCTAGCGACATTCGCTTCGCGCTGTGGGGCACCATCACGCCACCGTCGTGGGCCGCCGCGCAGATCCGGGCAGCGGCCCGGATGGTCCGGCGGATCGAGAACATCATCGACAGCGAGGGCCGCGGCTGGTCCGGCGACTTGGCCGCCCGTTGCCATGGCTGTGGTGTCGAGAAAGCCATCGGATCGGCAAAGGCCACCGCTACCTGCGGCATGTGTTCGCGCAAGTTGACGTCAGGCCATGTGCTGACCGCGAACGGCCCGCTGGTCGACGCGCTGCTGCGGGCGCGCACCAAGCCCAAGCCGGCGCCGAAGCAGACGAAGACCACCAAGCCGAAGCGGCGCAAGCCGAAAGGCAGGCCGTGGTGAGCGACGAACCGAAGGTCCGAATCGACTTTGATCGGATCGAGGCCGCGGGCCGCGCGGCCATCATGCGGGTGCTCGAGCGCTACCTGCCGGGCGGGAAGATGTCGGGGCCGCGATACGAAGTCAGGAACCCGCGCCGCGATGATTCGCACGTCGGGAACTTCGACTATCACACCGTGAAGCACGTCTGGGGCGACTTCGCCGCCAGCGAGCACAAGGGCAAGGGCGCTATCTCGATCCTCGCCTTCGTACTCGGCGTCGACCGCCCGACCGCTGCGCGCGAGCTGGCGCGGTTCCTTGGCTTGCCTGCCGAGCTGGCGCCGCGGCCGGGGAGGAGGGGCAAGGGCCAGAACGTCGAACCCGCCGCCCACGATGGTCAGTTGTCCACTAGTGGACAACTGACTGACGCCCCGACCGAGACCTGGGTATCCCCCATCCCTGACGACGCACCGCGTGCACCGCGTGGCCATCCGAAGTACGGTCGCGCGACCGGCGCCTGGGTGTTCAAGGATGCCGAGGGCCGGCAGTCCTTCGTGACCGAGCGCTACGACCCACCCGAGGGCCGCAAGCAGTTTTCGTGGCTGACGCTGTGGCGCCAGCCCGATGGCTCGCTGAAGTGGGGCCGCAAGGGGCCGCCGGCGCCGCGCTCGCTGTACCTGCTGCCCGAGATCAAGGAACGGGCCGGTGCGCCTGTCCTTATCCTGGAGGGCGAGAAGAAGGCCGATGCGGCCACTCGATTGCTGACGTCCTGGGTGTCCACCAGCGCCGCCGGTGGCGCGGCCAGCGCCGGACAGAGCGATTGGTCCCCGCTGCGCGGGCGTGATGCAGCGGTTTGGCCTGACGCAGACGAGCCCGGCGCCACCTTCGCGCAGACGGTGGCGAAGCTGGCGATCGAGGCCGGTGCATCGCGCGTGCGCATCCTGAAGGTGCAAGCCCTCGAGGCCCTGCGCGGCTCGCCGCTGCCGAAGGGCTGGGACATCGCCGACGCTTCCGAGGAAGGCATCGCCGCCGATGCCATCGCCGCGATGCTGGATCGCGGCGAGAGCTGGGAGCAGGTACACCCGAAGGCCAAGGGCCGCGGGCGTGGGCAGGGCCGCGCGCAGGGCCGCGGGGCGCGGTTCGAGTTGATCGAGCACGGCGACAAGCCGGGCGTCTATCGCATCCCGGCCGTGGTCGATCGGCACACGGGCGTGGAGTCGGAAGGCGCGCCGGAGTTCATCGCATCGCCCATCCGCGTGCTTGCACGCACGCGGGACCTGTCGGCTTCGGAGTGGGGCTTGTTGCTGGAACTGCGCAACCCTGAAGGCCAATGGCGCGAGCTGACGATTCCGGCCCGGCTCTTCGGCCGCGATGGTGCCGACCTGCGCGAGCTGCTTCTCGATGCAGGCGTGGAGTTGTCGACCGACCGCAACCGCCGCGCCGCCCTACTCGACTACCTCGCCGAGACCACGCCCGACGAGTTCGCGCGCTCGGTGGCGCGAACGGGCTGGTTCGGCTCGGTGTTCGTGTTGCCCGATCGCGTGATCGGCCAGGCGCCCGAGCGCGTGGTCCTGACCGGCTCGGCATCGAACGGTGCCCGGCTCGGCCAGCTCGGCACGCTGGCGGACTGGCGCGAGCGCATCGCCATGCCTGCGATCGGCAATAGCCGGCTGGTGTTCGGGCTCTCGGCTGGATTCGCCGCGCCGGTGCTCGGGCTCGTCGGCGCCGAGGGTGGCGGGGTGGGCTTCGTCGGTACATCAACAGCCGGGAAGACTACGGTTCTGAACTGTATCGGCTCGCTTTACGGGCCGCCGAGCGCCTATGTGCGCCAGGCGCGCTCCACCGCGAATGCGCTGGAAGGACTGGCCGCGGCTCACAGTGACATGGCGCTGCTACTGGACGAGTTGGGCGCGCTGGACCCGAAGGAGGCCGGCGTCATGGCCTATGTCTTGGCCAATGGGCAGCCGAAGTCCCGCCAGCGAGCTGACGGGTTGCTGCGCGAGGCCACGACGTGGCGCACGATCTTTGTGGTCACAGGTGAGAAAACCCTCGCAGACATCGTGGCGGAGAGTGGTCAGACGCTCGCGCCCGGCCAGGGGGTGCGCTTGGTCGACGTTCCGGCCGACACCGGCAGCGGACACCAGATGTTCGAGCGGCTGCCGGCCGGCATGAGCGCCGAGCAGTTCGCGAACGCACTGCGCACGGCATCGGAAGCCTGCTACGGCACGGCCCTGCCCGCCTACCTCGAGTTCCTGACCGGCCACATGGACAAGGCGCGCCGACTGGTTGCCGAGGTGCAGCGCGCCTTCGTCGAACGCATGGCCGCCGATGCAGCCGGCCAGGTGAAGCGTGTCGCGGGTCGGTTCGCGTTGATCGGCGCCGGTGGCGAGCTGGGCACGCTGGCCGGTGTCACCGGGTGGCCGCAGGGCGAAGCGATCGAGGCCGCCGAGCGGTGCTTCGCCGCATGGCTGGAACGCCGTGGCCACCGGGGCGCCGCCGAGCCGGTGGCGATGGTGGAGCAGGTGCGGCACTTCCTCGCTGCCCATGGTGACGGTCGCTTCAGTGATTGGGACCGCAACGCCATGACCGACGATCGCGCGCCCAAGACCCTGTTACGGGCCGGGTTCCGCAAGCATGTGCCCGCTGAGGGTTCGAGCTACTTCGTCTTCGGCGAGGTGTTCCAGCGCGAAATCTGCAAAGGCCTGGACCACCGCGCGGTGGCCAAGGAGCTGGCCCGGATCGGTGCACTGCTTCCCGAATCTGCGAACTGCCTGTCGCGACGTGAGCGGCTGCCGGATGGGACGCACGCCCGCGTGTATCGCATCACGCCGAAGATTTTCGACGCTGCCACATGACCGAGCCCTGGACCATCGCCGGCATGCACGCGCCGCCCGAGAGCGACTTGGGCAACGCGCTGCGCATCGTCCATCACGCGAGTGATCGCCTGAGCTGGCGCAGCGACGGGTGGCGCGTCTACTCGCGTGGCGTGTCCACGCTTGACGAGCCCGGCGCCCTTTGCGTGGCCGCAATGCTGCCGACCTGGATCGAAGCGGAGGCGCTGCAGATGGAGCAGGCCCGCACAGATGCCGAGGCAGTCAGGCGCCGCCGCGCATGGGCTGCAGCGTGCGCCGATGTGTCGAGGATGGAGGCCGCCTTGAAGCTGGCGCGTGGCTTCCTGTCGACACCAGCCAGGCCAGCCGATGCAGACGAGTGGCAAGCCATCGGCCAGCCCTCGCACCGTGAGCAGGTGCTCGCCGCTGCGCTCGCTGTCCTTGCTGCTGACGATGGCGCGGTGCGCGCCGACAGCTCGGGGCGAGTGGTTGCCTCCCGGCTTGCCGCTGCGATCGATCGCGAGGCGCCGCGGTACTGGCCGGGCACGGGCGCCCCGCCGCTGAACGCTGACGACATGGGGCGATTGCTGAGCAATGCCCTACGCGGACGGATCGCGCCCGGTGCCGCGGCGGCGGCAGAGAGTTCCTTCGCGCGCAACTCGGTGAACCCGGCGAGCGTTGACCAAAGCACCCGGGACGAGCCGGGGGCGCGGGTCCTTCCGGAGTCGGATGGGGTGCGGGTGTGCAAGGCCGCATCATTTGGGTAGTAAGTCGCTGATTTTATTGGTCAAGGGGTGGACAGATGGACATCAAGACGAAGGTTTCCAAGGGGCCGGAAGGCGAGTTGTCCCGGGCGCCCGGTGCGCTGCCGGCGAAGATGACGCGGGCAGAGTTCGCCCGGCTACTGGAAGTCGACGCCGCGCTGGTCACGCGCTGGGCGCAGGCTGGCCGGCTCGAGCTGGACGACGACGACCAGGTGCTTGTGGCGCAGTCGCTGGCCCGTTGGCTGCACACCGCCGATCCGAGCCGCGGCGGACGCGGCATCGGCAAGCCCGGCACGTTCGAGCGCATCAAGGCCCTGCTGTCAGAGCAGGCCGCCACGAAGGTGCAGCCGTCGACGTCGGGGCTGCTCGCGCGCATCGAAGCCCTGCGCGGCCAGCTCGCTGACGCGAAGGACCAGCTCGCCCGGGAGCGCGCCTTCCGGCGCTCCGGCTGCATCGATTGGGACGAACTGGCGCAGCGGCTACCGCGGCTGACCGGCGCGATCGCTGCCGAGTTCACCGAGCTTCGCGGTCTGGTGTCTCCAGCAGATTTCGACCGGCGCCTAGACAAGCTGGTGTCGCGCCATATCTACCGGCATGACGAGGCGACTATCGCCGAGTTCGACGACCCCGAGGAATGGACATGGGCTTCGTCCTGGTCAGAGATCACCGCCAAGGTGCATGGCGGCACCGCGGCCACCCTTCTGACCGACGAGGCGCCGTGATGGCCGCCGGTGAACTGCGCACGTTCTGGATGCTCTTCGGCAGCTACGGCCCGACCATGACCATGGAGCAGATCCGCCAGGCCTACTTCCCGGGCGTGACGATCAAGACGCTGCAGAACAAGGCTGCTGCCGGCCAGCTTCCCCGCCGCACTGCCGACGTGTTCGACACCCGCGACGTGGCCGATTGGTGGGACGGCATGCGCCAGGTGTCACGACCAGGTGCACGCGATCGGTGAGCGCCGGCTCGTCGGGTCCTTCCTGGGGGTTATGGCTACGGGTGTGCGAGGCCGCACCCGGTGTGCAGTCACACGCTCTTGCCTGGGGGGTTCTGGTCACGGCCGTGACTGGGCCGGAAAGTCGTGACGGTGCGTTGCAGTCTGTCCCGGGCAGATCGCCAGCCCGGGACAGCCCGGGACGGCTTAAGGCATTGATTCTTGGGCTTGTCCCGGGCGTCCCGGGTGTCCCGGGCAGAAAATCGGAATCTAGAAATCTTGCGCATGTTGTCCCGGTGTCCCGAGCTAAGTGCTTGTTTGTATTCTCGCGCAGGAAAACATGGTACCCCTACCCCTATACCGGGACTCTCCCGAAGGTCCCGCGACATGCGCAATGCATTCCAAATCCCGGAAAAGTGCCCGGGACACCCGGGACACCCGGGACAGCCTTTCAGATCAATAGCTTAGGACGTCCCGGGCTGTCCCGGGCTCCGGAATTGCCCGGGACAGACTGTTAACTCACGTCACAATCAGGCTCGGCGCCGCGCGGAAGATCCTCCCTGCCACCCCGGGTGGCCCGCGCTGAAATATCGGGGCCGGCGCCCGAATTCTCGGGCCGGCGATCCCCGGACTTTCGAGGGTGTGAATCGCGATCTTGGCATCAGCGCCGATGGGGCGCGGCAACCAGTCGAGATCACGGCAATGTCGTCAAAGGACGTTTTCAACCGGGCCTGCACCGAGCTGGCCAACCAAGAGCAGCGGCTCGCGAAGGCGCTGCATCAGATCAACCAGGCGCGTGCTCGCGCCGTCGAGGTCGCGGCCAAGGCGCAGCGCATCGGCAGCATCCTGCCCGTGAGCGCCGACCTGGAGAAGCACGCCGAGGCCGCCGCCGCCACGGCCCGCGATCGCGCCGCCGCCGAGGGTGAGCGGGCGTATTGGTGCCAACTCCACCAGGCCGCGCTCGAGCAAGTCGCCGATGCGCGCGTAAGTGTCGTGCAAGCCGAGGAGGCTGCCCGCGCCGCAGAGAATGAATTCTGGGCGACGAGGTTCGCCGAGGGTGCCCGCGCACTGTTCCAGAATGCGCGAGATCAGATCGCCGACTGTTACGCGGCATACGCCCGTGCCATGGGCGCCGCCGAGCCCGAGATCGAGCTTTTCCTCGATGCCTTGATTGCACACCATGCCGGCGACGAAGGCCTTTATCGCCGCGCTGTCCCGGCCAGCTACAAGACCATGCCGGCGCCGCCGCGGTCGACGGCCATCAGCGACGCCGTTCGCTTCGCGGTCAAGAATCGCGCGTATGCCAACAACGACGCCAGCCCGCTGCGCGAGGTGCCCGGCCGGGCTCGAAACCCTGCCGACATCCGCAACGAGATGACGCAGGCGCAACACGATGCCGCACACATGCGGCAACGCCTAGAGGAACTGCAGCGCGATCTGACCACCCTCGAAAGGAACCAGGTAATTCACCCGAAGACCGGCGTAAGTGATCGCGCGGCTGAGATTGCACACTTCAAGAAGCGTATCGCCGAATATGCCGGCAGCCTCGCCAGCATCGAAGAGCGCCGGAGCGCTCTCGGTGCAGAGCTGGAACTCGCAGAGATCGAGCACGCCGCCCTTGCTACCCCGGCGGGTGGCTGACCATGGCACGCCAGGACCAGATTCTTCGCTTCCTGGTCGAGGCCGAAGGCGCCGATGCGCTCAAGCCCTTCCTGCAGTCCGTCAAAGACCTGGAGGGCGCCAGCGAGGAGACCCGCCAGGCCGCCGACGCGCTGCTGCAAGAGCTGGAAGACGCCGCCAGCCTGACCAAGGTCATCTCCGAGTTCCAGCGGCTCGAGGAACGGCTCGCCAAGACGTCGACCGCCTACGAAGCCGCGCGGACGAAGGTCGACGTTCTGGCCAAGGCCCTGCAGTCGACCAACGAGCCGAGCCGGCGACAACAGGAAGAGTTCGACCGCGCGCAGGCCGCACTCGCCCGCCTGGGCACCGAGTACGCGGTTCAGCAGGCCAAGCTCGGGCAGTACGCCAGTCGTCTGACCGAGGCCGGTGTCTCGACCAAGGACTTCGCCGCCGCGCAACAGCAGATCACGCAGCGTGCCGGCGCTGCTTCGGCTGGCCTGCAGCAACTGGCCACCGCCGCCCGGAGCACGCAGGGCGAGCAAGCGGCCCTTGCCGAGCGACTGCGCGACGGTGACGAGGCCTTCCGCCGCCAGGTGGAGGCCAGCCGTAGCGCGCGTGAAGCACTGGAACGGCTGAAGCAAGGCACCAAGGACGCCGCCGACGCGCAGCAGGACGCCGCCGGCAAGGCTGGGTTCCTGAGTGCAGCCTGGGGCAAGCTGGCCGCGGCCGGCGCCGCGCTGGCCGGCTACTTGACGTTTCGCAACGCGATCGAGGGTGTGAAGAACATCCTCGGTCTCGGTGACGCGGCCGAACGGACCAGGCTCCGGTTTGAAGCGCTGTACGGCAGCCAGGACGCGGGCGCGCAGGCCTTCACGCAACTGCGCGAGCTGTCGAACCGGCTCGGGCAGGACTTCGCCGCCACCGCCGAGGCCGCCGCGAAGCTGAAGTCCTTCGGCCTCGATCCCCTGGACGGCTCGCTGGAAGCGCTGATCAACCAGAATGCGCGGCTCGGCGGATCGCAGCAGACCCTCGAGGGCTTGATCCTCGCCGTGGGCCAGGCCTGGGCGAAGCAGAAGCTGCAGGGCGAGGAAATCCTTCAGCTCGTCGAACGTGGCGTGCCGGTGTGGGACTTGCTCGCGCAGGCCACCGGCAAGAACACGCTCGAGCTGCAGAAGCTGAGCGAGGCCGGCAAGCTCGGGCGTGCCGAGATCGCCGCCCTGGTCCAAGAAATCGGCCAGAGCACCGAGGGCGCCGCCACCGCCAACCTGTCGACCTTCGGCGGCCTGATTCAGCAGATCCGCGCCCGCTGGAATGAGTTCCTGACCACCGTCGCCGACTCCGGTGTTCTGGACTACGCCAAGGAGCAGTTGCAGGCGCTACTCGCGGAGGTACAGCGGCTCGCCGCCAACGGCACCTTGCGCGAGTGGGCGCAGAGCGTGTCGAACGCGATTGTCGGGCTTGGCCAGGCGCTCACGGCGACGGTGAAAACCGTCTACGAATACTCCGCTGGCCTTCTCGCGCTGGCGAAGGCCTTCGCCGCCATCAAGGTGGCGACCCTCGCCGCTGACGTCGGCATGTTCGTCGCGAAGCTCGTCGCCGGCCGCGCGGGCATCGCTGCCTTCACCGCATCGGCCGCAGGCGCTGCGACCAGTGTCGGAGGCCTGGGCGCCGCCATGGCCCGCCTGCCGACGCTGCTGCGGCTGTCGATCATCGCCGTGGGCGTGGAGGTGGCGCTCGAATCGCTGGTGAAGCTGCACGGTGCCTACAAGGACCTCGAAGCGGCACAGATGGCCCTCAACAAGGCCCGCACCGCAGAGCGCGACCAGAATGAAGCGCTGCGCGGCCAGATCGACGGCATCAAGAGCCTGTATGAGGCTTACGGCTCCACCGCGATCCGCACCGTGGAGGAGATCAACCGCCTGACCGCGGCCGGCGCGCAGCAGTATGAGTTCCAGCTTCAAGGCGCGCAGCGCTATTACCGCGCGCTCGAGGTGGAGGCCCGCCGTGCGAATGATGCGGTCGCACTGACCGAGGCCCGGCGCAAGCTGGAAGAGATCACCGGCACCCTGGACCAGGTGCGGGAGCGGGTGCGGGACGCCGCCACCGAGGCTCAGACACTGACCGGCAACATCGGCGAGTTCGGCCGCCAGATGGCCGCGCAGTTCCTGACCGCGCAGGAAGCCGGCACCGAGGCGGCCACGGCGCTGCAAGGTGCGTTCGATCGCCTGGACCTCACCAGCTCGAGCGGCCTCAATGACGCACTGGACGCCATCGATGCAATCGGCGGACTGTCGCGCGAAGCTGGCGATGTGCTCGAGCGCGAGCTGCGGGCAAAGCTCACCAAGTTGTCAGACGAAGATTTCGCTCGCGTGGAGGCCGCCGCCAAGAGTGCCTTTGCCGAGGGCAGCAACCAGGCCGAACGCTTCGCCGAAGCCATCAACGGCGTGAACCTGCAGCGCCTGGGGCTGAGCCTTGACCAGCTCAGTACGGGATTCACCTCGGCGGGTCGGGCGGCCGTCAATGCCTTTTCCGGCGCCATCGTCGAGATCGAGCGCACCGAGCTGACCGCGGAGCAGAAATCGGCCGGCATCGCCGCCGCCTTCGATTCGGCGTTCTCGCGGGTGTCCAAGCGCCCCGAGCTGGAAGCGCTGCGCCAGCAGTTGGTCGAGGCCTTTCAGGCGGGCCAGATCAACGCTGAGCAGTTCAATGAGCGGATGGCGAAGATCGCGAAATCATTGGAGCAACTCGAGGGCGCTGCCGATAAGGCAGGCGGCAAGACGACCGAGCTGTCCAACACCTTGCGCGAGGTGAGCGACACGGCCGGCGAGGCTGCAGACGAGATCGGCCGCGGTGCAGCCGAGACCGAAAACTGGGGTTACGCCGCCGCCGCTGCCAAAGTCGAGTTTGGCGACATGAGCCAAGAGCTGATCGACCTTGCGCTCTCCATGCAGAGCCAGGCGCGAAGCTCGAAGGAGATCATCGACGCATGGGACGGAGTTAACCGCCAGTACCAGGACAACATCAAGCGCATCGATGCGCGTGAGGCGGCCGTCGAACGCGAGCTGGACCAACTCGACGACCAACGGCGAGCCCTGCGAGCACTTGGCGACGAGTACAAGGGCATTTCCGACGATCGCCTTTCCCGACTGCTGCAGAAAGAAGAAGAGCTCCGCCGCCTGCGCGAGCGGGCCGGACTGCAGACCCGCGAGATGGCCGCCGCTGAGCGCGAGCTGCGCGGAGAGCTGGAAGCCTCGTCAACCTTCACGCAGAACAACCCGCTGACCTACCAGCGCTCCATCCGCGTCGACGTGTTCGTTCGTGCCGATGCCAGCGCCGGGAATCAGACCCTATCCGACGCCATGTTGCAGCAGATCGCCGACAAGCTGCAGCCGCAACTCACCCGGGCAGTGCTTGACGAGATCGCCCGCGAGCGCCGCGCCGCTGGCGGTTGATCGCAACCCACTACCAGGAGCACCACATGAGCACCACCGAACACGACCAAGAGCCGCCCATCGGCATGACATTGGACAGCTTCGTCCAGATCGTCACCACGCTGGCCATGGGCGCCCAGCTTGACCAGGCGCGGCTCGCTGACGACATGCGCCGCATCGCCGCAGACCTGCACAAGCGCAAGGTCGGCACCGCCGAGATGAAGGCCGCGGTCGACTTCATGGCCAGCGAGTTCGTTCAGAGCCTGTCCCGGCTCGTCGCCCTTGGCCTGGTCTCGCCGCCGTCGACCGGCGGCGGATCGAGCGCCAGGCACTGAGCGACACCGCACACGCCGACTACTGGAGCACAAGACATGCCCCGCAAGATCCGAAACGAGGATGCCCTGCCCGTCGCCATGTTGCTGGCGATCGGCGGCCAGCTCGACTTCCACCAACTGAGTGCGGACATGGAGCGCATCGTGGGCGAGATGCGCGCCCGCGGGCTTGCCGATCCGGCCGCACTGAAGCGCATCAGCGAGGCCGCGCGGCTCGTCGGCAAGGCCGACCGGCTGGGCATCAGTTCGTTGACCCGCACGGAGGCGAGCGCGGCCGTGGAGCCGCTGCCGAGCGCTGCAGCACCGGCCGCGGTCGCGTGCCACGCCGACCCGTCGGAGCTGGTCAAGGATGCGGCAACGATGCACAACACCCACCCGAACCGCGCCCGCTTCGGCGGGTACGCCGACGAGCGTCTATCGACCTTCGACCCGCAGACCGGGCTCGTCACGCTCGCCGGACCAGGTGGTCCCGTCGCGACGTACCGCTACCACGCCGAGCACGATGTGTTGACCGCGGTCGACGGTGACGAGCACTGACCACCGAGACCAGGACCAGCCGGCGGAGTCCGATCAACATCACCGGCAGCGGAGGGGCAAGGGGCTGCCTGACTCCGCCGGAGCCCGGCTTGGGCCGGGCTTCGTGACCACACCACGCCACCCCTTGCGCATCGGCGAGAAGTGGCGCACCATCACCCGGTCGCGTTCAATCACGCGGCCGGGCTTGGCGGCCCGAACACTCTAGGCGCACGAAGCGCCGCCCTGACCAGTCCGGCGCTTTTTTCATGCCCGGCACTGGCCCGGGCGCATGCACACCTCCCGTTTCCGCGGCGGGTGTGCGGGGAGCCCGCGAGGGCTGCCGGTTCCTAGAGTCCGGCCCGCCAACCCCGCACACCCGTCACCTATTGGGAGTTGGACATGAAAGGCATCACGAAAGAGAACATCACGTCGCCGGACGTCGCCGATGAACTGATCGAGCGCGCCACGCGGGCATACCTTCGGTTCTGCGAGCGAGAGGGAGGCGTTCAGACCCAGCCGTCGCGAAGCGATTCGACATTCGACCCGGAGACGATGCGCGTCACGCTGGCCAACGTGAACGGCACGCTGGCGGTCTACGAATTCAACGTCAACCAGAACCGGCTCTACTTCGTCGACACGACAGAGGGCCAGTCATGAGCGACCGCAACCTGAGCCAGGACGTGCGCGCCCTGAACGCCATCGCGGTGACGGCACGCACCATCCGCGGCCTGTCGGAGATCGAGATCGAGAGCAGCTGCACCCGGCTTGTCGATCTCGCTGCCCACTGCTACCACATGGCGAACATGATCTTGCGCAACATCAGCGGGGCCACGCTGCCGTTGTCTGCTGTGGACACGACCAACCTGTTCGGCGAGATCGAGGCATCGGCACACGGCATGCGCTTCGCCGCCGAAGCGTCGATCAAGGCCCAGCCCCAAGCCCTCGCCGACTTCTCCGAACAGCTCGCCCAGCTCGCCGGCTGGATCGAGGAAGTGGCCATCCGGGCGGCAGACCGCGAAGACATCGGCATCCTCGGCGGCAACCCCGCCAGACCGCGCACCGTGGCCACCGCACCCACCTGCACCGCTACCGCGCTGCAGGCGGACCTCGAGGCCGCGGAGGGCTTCATGGGCTGGCTGGCGAACATTGCAGCGCAGATCCGCGAAAACGCCGACAACCCGGCCGCGGTGCGGTCCTGGTCGGAGCTTCAACGCTTCCTGTGTGACGGCTGGGCGCAGCCGGCGGCGGGGCGTGGCGGATGACCAGGCGGCGGCATCGTCAAGCACGACACGGAGCCCGGCCAAGTGCCGGGCTCCGTCGTTTCTGAGCCTCGGGAATCCGTTACCCGGTAACGGGTTTCATGTAGTCGCTGTCATCCGCGAGACCATCAAGGACCAGGCGCTCGGCAGCCGCTACGGCAGCCTCGAGCACCGCCCGCCTGCTGACACCCCGGTGACGCGCCATCCGCGCCAGCGCCGCCGCTGTGGTCGCTGACACGACCATATCGAGCCGGCAGTCGCTGCCTTCCTTCAAGTGCCGCACCCTGTACGCCGCCTGCCTCGCGCTCGCGGTGCTCGTCTTCGTCGCCATGGTCCGTCCCTCGCGTTACCCGGTAACGCATCATGCACCCGTTACCCGGTAACGGGCAAGCACCAGGCGCGAACGGGCACCAGCGATCGAGGCCCCGGAGAAACGGGCACCGAACGGGCACCGGAACGCTAAATGGAAACGGGCACTCGCGGGAGACTCACCAAAAACCACGCTATCGCATTGTTTTTGCTGGTGCCTGGGGCGGGACTCGAACCCGCATAGCCTTGCGGCTGGGAGATTTTAAGTCT
>JANJUH010000266.1 GCA_024710675.1 Lysobacterales bacterium | reverse complement strand
CGGGCCTGGCCTCGGCGGTAGGAGCGCGCTGCGCGCGCGAAGGGGCTTGCCGCGTCGCCGGATCGCGCCCAGAGGGCGCTCCTACGAAAGGGGCGGGAATGGCCTCGACTGTAGGAGCGCGCTTTGCGCGCGAAGGGGCTTGCCGCGTCGCCGGATCGCGCCCGGAGGACGCTCCTACGAGAGAGGGGCATGCATGGCCTCGGCGGTAGGAGCGCGCTGCGCGCGCGAAGGGCTAGCGACGGGATTGATTCGCGCCCGGAGGGCCAGCCGTGCGAGACCCTCTCCCGGGTCCCGGTTCCCGAAAAAAGAAGGCCCCGCGCGGGGCGGGGCCTTCGGGTTCCACGAATTGCCGCGCGGATCAGTACCGATAGTGATCCGGCTTGAACGGGCCTTCCTGCTTGACGCCCATGTAGCTGGCCTGCTGCTCGGTCAGCGTGGTCAGCTTGACGCCGATCTTCTCGAGGGGCAGGCGCGCGACTTCCTCGTCGAGCTTCTTCGGAAGCTGGTACACGGCCGCCTCGTACTTGTCCTTGTTCGCCCACAGGTCGATCTGCGCGAGGACCTGGTTGGAGAAGGAGTTCGACATCACGAAGCTCGGGTGGCCGGTGGCGCAGCCCAGGTTGACCAGGCGGCCTTCGGCCAGCATGTAGATCTCGTGGCCGTCGGCGAAGCGGTACTTGTCGACCTGCGGCTTGATCGTGACCTTCTCGACGCCCTCGGCGCGGTTCAGGCGCTCGACCTGGATCTCGTTGTCGAAGTGGCCGATGTTGCAGACGATGGCCTGGTCCTTCATCGCCGCCATGTGCTCGAAGGTGATCACGTCCTTGTTGCCGGTCGCGGTGACATAGATGTCGGCCTTGCCGAGGGTGTCCTCGACGGTGGTGACCTCGAAGCCTTCCATCGCCGCCTGCAGCGCGCAGATCGGGTCGATCTCGGTGACCACCACGCGCGCGCCAAAGCCGCGCAGCGAGCGCGCCGAGCCCTTGCCGACGTCGCCGAAGCCGCAGATGACGGCGAGCTTGCCGGCGATCATGCGATCGGTGGCACGCTTGATGCCGTCGGCCAGCGACTCGCGGCAGCCGTAGAGGTTGTCGAACTTGCTCTTGGTGACCGAGTCGTTGACGTTGATCGCCGGCACCAGCAACTGGCCGAGCGCCTTCATCTGGTAAAGGCGGTTGACGCCGGTGGTGGTCTCCTCGGAGACACCGCGCCAACTCTTGACCACCTGGTGCCAGAAGCCCGGACGCTCCTTGGCGGTGCGCTTGAGCAGCTTCTTGATGATCGCCTCTTCCTCGCTCTCGCTCGGCGAATCGACCCACTTGTCACCCTGCTCCATCTGGTAGCCCTTGTGGATCAGCAGCGTCACATCGCCGCCGTCGTCCACGACCAACTCGGGACCCTGGCCGCCCGGATGGGTGACGGCATCGAGCGTGCAGTCCCAGTACTCTTCCAGCGTCTCGCCCTTCCACGCGAAAACCGGGATGCCGGCGGCGGCGATCGCGGCGGCGGCGTAGTCCTGGGTCGAGAAGATGTTGCACGAGGCCCAGCGCACGTTGGCGCCGAGATCTTTCAGGGTCTCGATCAGCACCGCGGTCTCGACCGTCATGTGCAGCGAGCCGGTCAGGCGAACGCCGGCCAAGGGCTTCAGCGGTGCGTACTTCTTGCGGATCGACATCAGGCCGGGCATCTCGTGCTCGGCCATGGTGATTTCCTTGCGGCCCCACTCGGCCAGTGACAGATCGCGCACCTTGAAATCGTGCGGCGGCAGTTCCTTGACGACAGCGTTCATCAGCGTCCTCTCTAGTCTGGACGGGCGCCCTTGGATCAAGGGAAACCAGTCGGCGAGCGTCGCCCGATGCACGGGCTGCAGCGCCCCTCGCCGCATGGGGACGGGCGCGAGGCGCCAGTCCGGAGGGCGCGCATTGTATCGCTTGTTCGAGATAGACAGATGAATGCCGGGCAGGGTGGGTGCGCGCGTATGCTCGTCGGCACTCCGCAAAGCGTGCGATCAGATGGCCCTCCAGATCACCTTCGGCTTGTACCTGCTCGGCATGCTGGCGATCGGCTACTACGCCTGGCGGCGCACGCGCAGCTTCGACGACTACATCCTCGGCGGACGCAGCCTGAACCCCTGGGTGACGGCGCTGGCCGCCGGTGCCTCCGACATGAGCGGCTGGCTGCTGATGGGATTGCCAGGCGCGCTCTATGCCGCCGGCCTCGCGGAATCCTGGATTGCGATCGGTCTCGTGCTCGGTGCCTGGGCCAACTGGCGCTTCGTCGCCGGGCCGCTGCGCGTCTACACCGAGCGCGCCGGCAACGCATTGACGCTACCGGATTACTTCACCCACCGTTTCCTCGATCGCTCGCGCCTGCTGCGGGTCTTTTCCGCGGTGGTGATCCTCGTGTTCTTCGCGATCTATTCGGCCTCGGGCATCGTCGCCGGCGGTCGATTGTTCGAGAGCACCTTCGGCCTGTCCTACGAGACCGCGATCTTCGCGGGCGCCGCGGTGACCATCGCCTACACGCTGGTCGGCGGCTTCCTCGCCGTGAGCTGGACGGATGCGGTGCAGGCGACGCTGATGGTGCTGGCGCTGATCCTGACCCCGGTCGCGGTGATCGCGATGGCCGGTGGTCCGGCCGAGGCCTGGGCGACGATCGCCGCGGCCGAGCCGACACGGGTCGACTGGCTGCACGGCACCAGCGTCGTCGGCATCGTCTCGCTGCTGGCCTGGGGCCTCGGCTACTGCGGCCAGCCGCATATCCTGGCGCGCTTCATGGCCGCCGAATCGCTGGCCGCGATCAAGCCGGCACGGCGCATCGCGATGAGCTGGATGGTGATCTGCCTGGTCGGGGCGATGGCGGTGGGCTTCTACGCCAATGCCTTCTTCGCCGGGAATCCCGAGGCTGCAGCGCCGGTCGCCGCCAATCCGGAGCGCGTGTTCATCGTCCTGACCCAGCAGCTCTTCCATCCCTGGGTCGCCGGCGTGCTGCTGTCGGCGGTGCTGGCCGCGATCATGAGCACGCTGTCCTGCCAGTTGCTGGTCTGTGCCAGCGCGCTGACCGAGGATTTCTACAAGCCTTTCGTGCGGCCGAAGGCGACTCAGCGCGAGCTGATCTGGGTGGGCCGCAGCGCCTTGCTGCTGGTGGCCTTGGTCGCGATCGTGCTGGCCTGGAACCCGGACAACCGCGTGCTCTCGCTGGTGTCCTACGCCTGGGCGGGCTTTGGATCCGCCTTCGGGCCGGTGGTGGTTTTGTCGCTGCTGTGGCGCGGCATGACCCGCAATGGCGCGCTCGCCGGCATGGTGGTGGGTGCCGTGACCGTCCTGGTGTGGAAGCCCTTCGGCTGGTTCGGGCTCTACGAGATGGTGCCGGGCGTGCTGCTGGCGAGCCTGGCGATCGTGCTCGTCAGCCGGCTCGGCCGGGCGCCCGCAGCCGAGGTGACTGAGCGCTTCGATGCCGTGAGGCTGGAGTTGGCCGCGCGCTGACGGGCTTTACCAGAGATTGCATTCGGGGGAGAATCCGACAGTGGTGCGCGGGCGAGGGCTCTGCGTGCCCGGTACATCCTCAATACAACAAGAGATCCATGCCATGCGCACGCTGCCCCTGCTGATCGGTTCCCTGCTGCTGGCCGGTGCCAGCACCGCCTCCCACGCTTCCTGCACGCACCTCGACAGCGGCAAGGTTCGCCCGGCCAGCATGCCGAGCCTGAGCACCACCTGTGGCGGTCCCGGTGAAGCCGGTCCTGGCACCGTGGCGGTCGAGGGCGTCGGCAATGCGCTGACCACGCTGTTTGCCTCGGACAACTCCTTCGCCGGCAACACCTTCGATCTGGTCGCCACGGTGCCGATGCAGATCACCAGTTTCGATGTGAACCTCGATACCCCGGGCTCGGTCGAAACCATTGCGATCTACTGGCGCGACGGCACCGCCAATGGCGCCCAGGACAACCCTGCCGGCTGGAACCTGATGGGCACGGCGACCGTGACCAGCGCGGGTGCTAACAACCCGACGCCGGTGGCAATCGGTGGCCTGAACCTGGTTCCCGGCCAGACCTACGGCATCTACGTCGACTTTCAGAGCTACCCGACCAGCGCGGCCTCGCTGCTGTACACCAATGGCGGCCCGACGACCTTCTCGAACGGCGATCTCAGCCTGACCACCTACCATGGCAAGGGCGACCCGGCTTTCACCGGACCCAGCTTCTTCCCGCGCCAGTGGAACGGCACGGTGTACTACACCGCGGTCAACGACGCCGTTCCGGCGCCGGCGATGAACCCGATGGGCATGATCCTGCTCGGCCTCGCGCTCGGCATGGTCGGCTTCGTGACGCTGCGTCGCGCGGCGTGATCGTATCTTGCCGCCGGCGGGCACTCGCCCGCTGGTCGGCCGTGACGCCATCGCGCCGGCCTCGTGCCGGCGCGATGCGTTTGAGGGAGTTGTCGGGGCGAGTAGGGTGTGGTGCGCGCAGCGCACCGCACCGTGGACTTGGCCTCGAAGCGTCACCGCCGGTGCGGTTCACTGCGTTCACCGGCACCCTACGCGCTCATTGCGCCAGGGACGAGCGCGGGGTGCCTGTGGGAGCGAGTTTGACGCGCGAAAGGGTTGCCTCGAGGCCAGGTTGATCGCGCCACAAGGGCGCTCCTACATCAGTGTCGAGCGCTTTTCGTGGGCCGCGGAAACCCGCTCGCGAGTTCGCGGCCTGCTGCCCGGCCCTACTGCGCCGTCCAGCCGCCATCCATCGCGATATTGCTGCCGGTGATGTTCGCGGCGGCAGGCGAGCACAGGAACACCGCCAGCGCGGCCACCTGCTCGACGGTGACGAACTCCTTGGTCGGCTGTGCGGCCAGCATCACATCGCGCTTGACCTGCTCGGCCGTCAGCCCGCGCGCCTTCATCGTGTCGGGGATCTGCTTCTCGACCAGCGGCGTCCACACGTAGCCCGGGCAGATCGAGTTGACGGTGATGCCGTGCGTGGCCAGCTCCAGCGCCACCGACTTGGTGAAGCCGGCGATGCCGTGCTTGGCGGCCACATAAGCGCTCTTGTACGGCGAGGCCACCAGCGCGTGGGCGCTGGCGGTGTTGATGATCCGGCCGAAGCGCCGCGCCTTCATCGACGGCACCACCGCCCGGGTGGCGTGGAAGGCCGCCGACAGATTGATCGCGAGGATGTCGTTCCACTTGTCGACCGGGAAATCCTCGACCGGCGAGACGAACTGGATCCCGGCGTTGTTGACCAGCACATCGACCGGACCGAGGGTACCGGCCGTGGCCTGCACCATCTCGGCGATCGCCGCGCCATCGCGCATGTCGGCGCCGTGGTAGCGCACGCGCACCCCGAACTCGGCTTCCAGGCCCGCGCGCATCGTTTCGATGACATCGGGCTCGCCCAGACCGTTCAACATGAGATCCATGCCCTCGGCGGCGAAGGCGCGAGCGATGGCAAGGCCGATGCCACTGGTGGATCCGGTGACGAGTGCGGTGCGGGCTTTGGACATGGGCTGATGCTCTGATCGTGACCACCGCAAGTCTGCCGGCTCAGGCCGGTCGCTGCATCCGGACGAAAGGGCAAGCGATGACCGTTGCGTGCAACCGAGACGGCCCGGAACCTGCGTCGACGCTGAATGAGTCGCTGCCGGCACACAATTTGGCCCGGCCGTCAGGCTCGTGCTAACCGCGAAGGTCGCCGAACCCGCTAGATTTGGCGCCACGGCCGCCGGATCGGGCGGTCATCAGACCTGAGGAGGGATGCTGTGATCGTTCGACTGGCCGCCATCGCGTTCGTGCTTTTCGCCACCACCGCCGTTGCCCAGCAGGGCGTCAACCCCAAGCCGATGAGCGAGGAAGAGCGGGCGGCGATCAACGCCGAGCGTCGCGCCGGCTGCAAGGCCCACGCGGATAACCTGAAGATGCTGCAGGGCCCCGACCGCATCATGATCGAGGAAGGCGGCAAGCAGCGCGAACTGACGCGCGGCGAGCGCGACGCCCAGATCGCCGAGACCAAGCAGATCCTCGCGGACTACTGCGGGCAGAAGCAGGACGGCGAGGTCTGAGTCTCCGCGGGACCCGGAAAAGCCTCGCAGCGTGCGCAGGGTGCCGGTGAACGCAGTGAACCGCACCGTCGGGGATGCGGGTCGTCCCCATGGTGTGGTTCGCTGCGCGCACCACACCCTTCGCTGATTCGGCAGCGCCGGTGCGGGCGCGGCCGGCTCTCAGCTGGCCCGCTCGGTGACGTAGCGGGCCAGTGCGCGCAGGGGGTCGGCGCGCTCGTCGAAACCGGCCAGTGATTCCAGTGCACGGTCGCAGTGGGTCACGGCCAGCGCGGCCGAGGCCTCGAGACCGAGGATGGCCGGATAGGTCGGCTTGCCGCGCGCCGCGTCCGATCCTTGTGGCTTGCCGATCACCGCGGTCTCGCCGAGCACGTCCAGCAGGTCGTCGCGGATCTGGAAGGCGAGGCCGATTTCCTCGCCATAGGCCCCGAGTGCGCGGTAGCACCCCTCGCCCTGGGCGCAGCCACCCGCGACGGCGCCCATCAGCACGGCGGCCCTGATCAGCGCGCCGGTCTTGTAGCGATGCATCCGTTCCAGCTCGGGTAGCGTCAGCGTTCGGCCCACGGCCTCGAGGTCTATGGCCTGCCCGCCGGCCATGCCGACCGAGCCACAGGCTTCCGCAAGGATCCTTGTCATCGCGACGCGCGCCGCCGCCGGCAGGCGCTCCTCGGCCACCAGCACCTCGAAAGCCAGTGCCTGCAAGGCATCGCCGGCGAGGATGGCGATCGCTTCGCCGAAAGCCTTGTGGCAGGTCGGCTTGCCGCGACGCAAGTCATCGTCGTCCATCGCCGGCAGGTCATCGTGGATCAGCGAGTAGGCGTGGATGATCTCGACCGCGCAGGCCGGCGCATCCAGCAGCTCGGGATCACCGCCGACGGCCGCACCGGCGGCATGCACCAGCCCCGGCCGCAGGCGCTTTCCGCCACCGAGCACCGAGTAGCGCATCGCCTCGTGCAGCCGTTCGGGCAGCGTCGATGGCGGGGGCAGGAGGCGGCAGAGCGCCGCTTCGGTCCGCGCCGCGCAGGCTTCGAGGAAGGCCAGTGCGGCCTTGCTGTCCCGCGTCAAGGGCGCGGCCTCAGGGCGTTTCCGGGTCGAAGCGCACCCGGGTGCTGCCGTCGGCGCCCTTCAGCAGCAGGTCCACGCGCAGCTCGGCCTCGTCCAGTGCGCGTTGGCAGTTCTGGTAGAGGTGCATGCCGCGCTCGAAGGCCTTCACCGACTCCTCCAGGCTGAGCTCGCCCTGCTCCATGCGCGCGACCAGCGCCTCGAGCTCGTCGAGGGACTTTTCGAATTCCGCGACCGGCGCGGATTCGGAGACGGTGGTATCGGTGGCAGCCATGGGCGCGCAAGGTAGCGCAGCGCGACTGCAGCGGCAAGATGGAGCCGGCTGCGATGGGTTCAGCCGCCGCCGCGCCGGCGCGCCTTGTCGACGTATTTCAGCACCTGGCGGAAGTAGTACTCCGGGAACAGGCGCTTCATCAGTACCCGGGTGCGGGTGTCCTTGTGCGGCAGCAGCAGGAAGCGGCCGCGCTCGCTCTCCTCGATGGCGAAACGGGCCACATCCGCGGCATCGATAGGGCTTTGCTCCATCAGTTTGGCCGCCACGTGCTTGAGCGGCAGCGCGGCCGTGTCGGTGGCGGTTTCGAGCAGGCGGGTCTTGAAGAAGCTGGGGCAGAGCACGCTGACCCCGATGCCCTTGGGCTGCAGTTCCGCGCGCAGGCCTTCTGACAGCGAGATCACGGCAGCCTTGGCGACGCCGTAGGCGCCGAGGCCCGGCGCCCCGGCGAGGCCCGCGAACGAGGCCGTGCTGAGCACATGGCCACGGCCCTGGCGCTCCATCAACGGCACGAACTCGCGCACGCCGCGGACCACACCCATCAGGTTGATGTTGAGCGTGCGCTGCCACTCGGCCATCGACACATGCGCGCATTCGCCGCCGGAGGCGATGCCAGCGTTGTTGACGAGCACGTCGAGCCCGTCCCAGGCGCCGACGACCTGGCCCTTGAGCGCGGCCATCGCCGCATCCGAGCCAACATCCGCGACCAGCGCGAGGTGGCCTCCGCCGGGTAGCATGCGCATGGTCTCCTCGGCGCGGTCGGCGTAGAGATCCACGCAGGCGACGCGATCGCCCTTCGCGGCATACACCTTCGCCATCTCGCGGCCGAGGCCGCTGCCCGCCCCGGTAATCAACACGCGCCGACTGGCCATCGTCCTCGATCCTTCGTGGAATGCTCGCGCCGAAGCATGCAGACTCGCGCCGAAGCACTCAACAAGGAGCCGCGATGAGCCCTCGTCCCTTCGATCTGTCCGGCCGCACGGCCCTGGTCACCGGCGCCAGCCGCGGCATTGGCGAGGCGATCGCCCGATTGCTGGCCGCCCAGGGTGCGCGCGTGGTCGTGTCGAGCCGCAAGCTCGAGGCCTGCGAGGAGGTCGCGGCGGCGATCCGTGCCGAGGGTGGTGATGCGGTGGCCGTGGCCGCACACATCGGTGAGCCGGCAGCGATCGACGCACTCTTTGCCGAACTCGAGGCCAAGGGCCTGGTGCCTGACCTGCTGGTCAACAATGCCGCGGCGAACCCTTACTTCGGGCCGATGCTGGACATGGGCATCGATGCCTACCACAAGACCGTCGATGTCAATATCCGCGGCTACTGGTACGTGACCCAGCAGGCGGCCAAGCGGATGCAGCAGGGTGGGGCGATCGTCAATGTCGCCAGCGTCAACGCCGAGCGCCCGGCCTTCGGCCAGGGGGTCTACTCCTTCTCGAAGGCCGCGATCGTGTCGATGACCCAGGCCTGGGCGAAGGAGCTGGCGGCGCAGGGCATTCGCGTCAACGCCGTGCTGCCGGGCCTTACCGACACCAAGTTCGCCAGCGCCATCACGCAGTCGCCGGCGATCCTCAAGATGATCCTGCCGCTGATCCCGCAGCAGCGCATGGCGCAGCCGGCCGAGATCGCGCCGGCCGTGCTGTTCCTGCTGAGCGCCGAAGCCGCTTACATCACCGGGACGGCCCTGCCGGTGGATGGGGGTTACCTGGCCTGAGCGTGGGGGCTGGGTCGCCACCTGGCGCTGTGACGGGGAGGGGCGCCGGCAGATGAAGGGGTCAAGCGGGCAGGGGGCAAGGGGTCAAGTGTCCGACCCGAACTGACCGGGCCGCCAATCTGGTCCCCTGCCCCTTGCCGCTGCTCCTCACTCGACCGCTGCGCGCTTGCCCAGCACCTTGTCGATGCGGACAAAGACCTCGGAGCGCGAGAAGGGCTTCTTCATGAAGTCGTCGGCGCCGATCTTCTGCGCCCAGAACTGCTCGGTGGCTTGCTCGTTGCCGCTCATCATGATCACCGGGATCTCGGCGGTCAGCGGGTCGCGGCGCAAGGTGCGCAGGGCGGCGAAGCCGTTCATGCCCGGCAGGACGATGTCGAGGAAGACCATCCGCGGCAGGTGCTGCTTGGCGAGCTGGATGCCGCTCTCGGCGTCGAAGGCCTCGATCGGCTCGTAGCCGTTCTGTTCGAGCATGCGCCGCAGCATCGTCACGACCGTCGTCGAGTCGTCGATGATGAGGATCTGGGTGCCACGCTTGACCGCGGAGCGCCCGCCCGTGCGGCGATCGTCCGGTCTCTTCGCGCCGAACAGGCCGCGCACCATATCGAACAGACCCATGCCACCCCCGTCGAGCCCGGGTTCCTCCACCCGGTGTGAAAGCATCCCGCAATCCGGGCCGCGGCGCCACCCCGGGGCCGTCATTTGCCCAACCGGAGTCGCTGATCGAGTAGAAAGGGGGCTGTCCACGCCCAAGTCGCGAAGGCGCCGATGAAGACCCCAAGCACGACATGGATTCTGACGATCGCGCCGCTCCTCGGCCTGCTGGTCTCGGCGGGGCTGGCCGGGAGCCAGTCCTGGGCGCTTGCAGTGACCGCCGGGATCACCGTGTGGGTGGCCTTGTGGTGGATCTTCGCGCCGATTCCGGTGGCCTTCACAGCGCTGATCCCGCTGTTCCTGTTCCCCTTGCTCGGTGTGCTGACCCCGACCCAGGTCGCGCAGGCCTACGGGCACGAGGTGATCCTCCTGCTGATGGGCGGATTCATGCTCTCGGCGGCGATCGAGGCCGCCGGCGCCCACCGGCGCTTCGCCTTCGCGATGCTGCGACTGACCGGCACTGGCAGCGCGCGCCGCGTGCTCTGGGGTTTCGTGCTGACCAGCGGCGTGCTCAGCATGTGGATCAGCAACACTGCCACCGTGCTGGTGCTGACCCCGGTGGCGCTGGCGGTCATCGGCAGCGAGCGCGATCCGCGCCTGACCATCCCGCTGCTGCTCGGCATCACCTACGCCGCCAGCGTCGGCGGGATGGGCACACCGATCGGCACGCCGCCCAACCTGATCTTCCGCTCGGTCTACGAGGAGAGCACCGGGCGCCAGATCGGTTTCATCGAGTGGTTCCGCTTCAGCTTGCCGGTCCTCGCGCTGCTGCTGCCGCTGATCGCGCTCTGGCTGGGGCGGCGCCTGCACGGCGCCGGCGTCGGTGCGCTACCGCAGCTCGGTCCCTGGCAATCGGTGGAAGTGCGCGCGGTGGCGATCTTCGGCCTCGTCGCGCTGCTCTGGGTCACGCGCACCGAGCCTTTCGGCGGCTGGAGCGCGCTCACCGGGCTGGCGGGTGCGACCGATGCCAGTGTGGCGCTGGCCGGGGTGTTGGCGATGGCGATGATGCCGGATGGCCGTGGTGGGCGCGTGCTCGACTGGCCGGTGGCTGAACGCATTCCCTGGGGTACGCTGGTGCTGTTCGGCGGCGGACTGGCGCTCGCGGCGGCCTTCAACAGTTCCGGGCTGGGCGCGCTAATGGCCGGAGCAATGGTCGGCCTGTCCGACCTGCCGCTGCCGCTGATGCTGCTGCTGATCTGCCTGTCGGTGAGCTTCCTGACCGAGATCACCAGCAACACCGCGACGACTGCCCTGCTGATGCCGGTGCTGGCGTCGGCGGCGATGGCGGCCGGTGTCGACCCGGTGCTGTTCATGCTGCCGGCCGCGCTCGCCGCCTCGATGGCCTTCATGCTGCCGGTCGCCACCGCCCCGAATGCCATCACCTTCGGCACCGGCCTCGTGCCGGTGCAGCGGATGATCCGCGAGGGTTTCATCGTCGATTTGCTCGGCGTGCTCGCGGTCAGCACGGTGGTGTACCTGGTGATGCGGTGACCCATGTAGGAGCGCCCTCCGGGCGCGATCGTGTTGCCGCGGAGCCGATCGCGCCCAGAGGGCGCTCCTACGAGCGGCGCGCTATCGTTGCGGGCTTTGTTCCAGCCCACTCCCGAGGTGCCTCCATGTCCTTCCTGCGCATGTCCGATGTCCCGCTCGCCGGCCGGCGGGTGCTGATCCGCGAAGATCTCAATGTGCCCATCAAGGAGGGCCGCATCAGCAGCGAGCAGCGGCTGAGCGCGAGCCTGCCGACGATCCGCGCGGCGCGCGATGCCGGGGCGCGGGTGATGGTGATGTCGCACCTGGGCCGACCGAAGGAGGGCGTCTACGAAGAGGCCTCCTCACTGAAGCCGGTGGCCGAATGGCTGTCCACACATCTGGGCGCGCCGGTGCGCCTGGTCCGCGACTGGCTGGATGGCGTGGAGGTCGCGCCCGGCGAGGTGGTGCTGCTCGAAAACGTGCGTTTCAACGTCGGGGAGGAGAAGGACGACCCGGCACTCTCGCAGCGCATGGCGGCGCTCTGCGATGTCTACGTGATGGACGCCTTCGGTACCGCGCATCGCGCCCAGGCCTCGACGCACGGCGCCATCCGCTACGCCAAGACCGCCTGTGCCGGCCCGCTGCTGACTGCCGAACTCGACGCCCTGGCGAAGGCGCTGGAGCATCCGGCGCGACCGCTCCTGGCCATCGTCGCGGGGTCCAAGGTATCGACCAAGCTGGCGCTGCTGTCGAGCCTGATCAGCAAGGTCGACCAGCTCATCGTCGGCGGCGGCATCGCCAACACCTTTTTGGCCGCCAGCGGGTATCCGGTCGGCAAGTCGCTGTTCGAGGCCGACCTGATCGACACCGCGAAACAGATCATGGCCGAGGCCAAGGCCCGTGGCGCCGAGATTCCGTTGCCGGTGGACGTCGTGGTGGCACCCGAGTTCAGCGCGACCGC
>JANJUH010000256.1 GCA_024710675.1 Lysobacterales bacterium | reverse complement strand
CGCAGCAACTGGTCCGCCAGCACCAGCGCGCCATCGTAATCGCCGCTGGCATAACGCTCGGCCAGTTTCTGGAAGCGGGTGCGGGGATCGGCGGACAAGGGCGGGCTCGCGCGGCAGGGTGGGCGAAGGATAGCGGGCGAGACGATGGATCGCGGACTGCATGGACCGCATCTGGAGACCCGGATTCCGTGCTAGAAACAGGGTGGTGACAGACAGGCCGGCCGGGTTCCCATGGGTGAAGCGTCGCTCGTTCGTGATCTGCCATGCCCGGCGACGCTATCGGTCATCGTGCCGGTGTATCGGGGCGCAGGTTATCTCGAGGCCCTGCTCGGCGAGGTCGGCCTGCTGAAGGCGAATTGGGAGGCGACTGGTGCGCCGCTCGAACTGGTCGAAGTGGTGCTGGTCGATGATGCCGCGGTCGATGGTTCGGGAACGCTCGCCGAGTCGCTGTCCCGACGCTACAACTGGGTTCGGGTGATTCACCTGTCGCGCAATTACGGCCAGCATGCAGCCACTGCTGCCGGGATTCTGCACTGCTTCGGTGACTGGGTGGCGACGCTCGACGAGGATCTCCAGCACCCGCCAGCCATGATTCCGAAACTCCTCGCCCGTGCCGTGGGTGAGTCGGCGGATGTGGTCTATGCCCTTCCGGTCGACGGGCCCCATCGCCAGTACTGGCGCAACTGGAGCAGTCGTGCCTACAAGACAGTGCTCGGCTGGTTGTCAGGCAATCCGGAGATCCGTCAGTTCAACAGCTTCCGCATCGTGCGTGGTCCGATCGCGCGTGCCGCAAGCAGTGTCATAGGCCACGACGGCTACCTCGACGTCGTCCTCGGATGGTTCACCAATCGTGTTGCCACGGTGGCACTGCCCTTGCGCGATCTCAGGACGCACACCGGTGGTGCGCCGGGCTACAGCTTTCGCCGGCTTCTGTCGCACGCGCGCCGCCTGGTGGTGTCGAGCCGATCGACGATCTTCCGAGGTGCCATCCTGGCCGGCCTGGTCGTGCTCGTGCTCAGCCTCGGCGCAGCGACGCTGATCTCCTTGCGCGAATGGCTGGACCCGGGAAGCGCGGGCGCCCGAGGCTGGACGTCGCTGATGGCCGTGATCGCGTTCTACGGCGGACTCGGCACCTTTCTCGTGGGCGCATTACTGGAGTACATGAACGTCCTGGTCCTGAATGCGCAGGGCAAGCCTCCTTTCTTCCTGATCGACCGATCGGGGGACGAGCGTCTGCGTGACTGGTTCCAGCGCACGGGTTTCGCGGACTGACGCCATGTGGTTGCTGCGGCATCAGGATGGAAGTGGCCGTGTTGTTCTTTTCGGAGCAGGGCTGATCGGCTCGGAGTTGATCCAGGCCCTGAAAAGGCAGGGCGCCGCGGTGCTGGTGCAGGCGGATTGGCGCTGGGACGCGGATGCCGATCGCGTCGGCCAGTTGAATCAGGCCTCGCGGTTGCTCGCAGGTGACGATCGCATCGATGTCATCTGGTCCGCCGGCCGGGCCGGCTTCGGCGCGGATGAGACGACCTGCGCGGCGGAGATGGAGAATTTCCACGACATCGTCGAGTGCTGTGCCCGGATGCGGACCATCAGGCCTGACAGGCAGGTGATCCTGCATCTGGTCAGCTCGGCAGGCGGCATCTACGAGGGCAGCGGAGAGGTGGGGCCGAGAACTCGAGCGGCGCCCCGGAGGCCCTACGGCGAGCTCAAGCTCAAGCAGGAAGAGTGGGCCCGGTCTCGCCTCGGCGCGAACGCCATTGCGACCTACCGACCTTCAGCAGTTTACGGGTGGTCCCGGCGTGGCCGCCGGGGGCTGCCCATGACCCTGCTCGCCAATGGACTCGGCTATCGGGTGACTTCCATCGTGGGAAGCCCCGAGATTTGCCGGGATTTCCTCTGGGTGCGCGACCTCGCCGACTGGATGGTACGCGGGCTGCGAGACCCGACGCGATTGGGGCGAGCCTGGATCCTTGCTGCGGGGAGGTCGCAATCGATCTCCGAGGTGCTGCGCGCTGTCGAGCAGGCCTTGGGTCGCCGCCTCTATGTTCAGTATCGGATCGATCCGAGTGAACCGCCCCGTCTCGGCTACCTGCCATCGGTCATCGCCCCAGGAATGACCAGCCACAGCCTGTCCACCGCCCTGCGCAGCATGCGGATGGATGCCCTGGGGGGCGGTTGAGCACTACGGTCGAAGCTCGGGAAAGATTCGAGCGTCGCAGCCAGGGTGTCGCCGGGATTTCGTGGCAAGGCGTGCTGCGGGGAAGCCACGGACCCATCTGAAGCCAATGACCGCAGTTTTCCGTTAGGCAAAGCCGCCGGGAAGCCCTGCTTTCGCATGCGCCAAGCACTTGCGACCGGACGGATCCTCCTATCCGCTACCATTCCGGGCTGCATAACGAGAATTTGGCGATGACCCAAGCTGGCGAGCCGTCGGGGCAGTCACCCGAGATCACCGTCACGGTGCCGATCCACAACGAGATCGACAACATCGGCCCGCTGTGGGAGCGCGTCCGCACGGCCCTCGACGGCCTCGGGCGCTCCTGGGAGCTGGTGCTGGTGGACGATGGCAGCAGCGATGGTTCCGGCGCCGCGCTCGATCGCGTCGCCGCGGGCGATCCGCGCGTCAGCGTCGTGCACTTCCGCCGGAACTACGGGCAGACCGCAGCGATGATGGCCGGGCTCGACCACGCGCGCGGCCGCATCATCGTGCCGATGGACGGGGACCTGCAGAACGATCCTGCGGACATCGGCGCGCTGCTGGCCAAGCTCGAGGAGGGCTTCGAGGTGGTCTCCGGCTGGCGTCGCGACCGCCAGGACGCGCCGATCCGCCGCAGCTTCCTGTCGCGCGTCGCCAACCGCCTGATCTCGTGGGTCTCCGGCGTGCCGCTGCACGACTACGGCTGCTCGCTGAAGGCCTATCGCCGCGAGGTGCTGGCCGACGTGCGCCTGTACGGCGAAATGCATCGCTTCATCCCGATCTACGCGCGCTGGAATGGGGCGCGCGTCACCGAGATCCCGGTCCGCCACCACCCGCGCACCGCCGGCGTGTCGAAGTACGGGCTCGAGCGCGTGCTCAAGGTGGTGCTCGACCTGATCGTCGTGACCTTCCTGTTCCGCTTTGCCGACAAGCCGATCTACCTGTTCGGGGGCTTCGGACTCGGCTGCCTGGGCCTGTCGGGCGCGGCCGGGCTATGGGCCATTTGGCTGAAGTTCGCCGAAGGAACCTCCTTCATCCAGACCCCGCTGCCGATGCTCACGGTCTTCCTCGCCGCCATCGGTGTGCTCAGCATCCTGATGGGCCTGCTCGCCGAGATCCTCAACCGCACCTACCACGAGTCGCAGGCCAAGCCGGTCTACCGCGTGGCGCGGATCGTTCGGGGCGCCTGAGCCATGTGCGGGATCGCCGGCTGGGTCGGCGCATCCGATGCCGGCGTACTCGCCGCGATGACGGATGCGATGCGCCATCGCGGGCCGGATGCAGGCGCCGTGCTCGCTGCAGGTCCGGATGGCGTGCAGCTTGGCCATCGCAGGCTCGCGGTGCTCGACCTGGCCGGCGGCGCGCAGCCGATGCTGAGCCACGACGGCGCATTGGCCATCGTCTTCAATGGCGAGATCTACAACTTCGCCGAACTCAGGCGCGAGCTGCAGGCACTGGGGGCGCGCTTTGCCAGCGACCATTCGGACACCGAGGTGATCCTCGAGGGCTGGCGTGCCTGGGGCGAGGGGCTGCTGCCGCGCCTCAACGGCATGTGGGCCTTCGCGCTGCACGATAGGCGCAAGCGCGAGTTGTGGCTGTCGCGCGACCGCTTCGGCAAGAAGCCGCTGTACTACCACGACGGCCCGACGGCGCTGGCTTTCGCCTCGGAGCTGTCGGCGCTGAAGGAGCACCCGGCGGTGCCGCGCGAGCTCGATCCGCTGGCGCTGCGCAAGTACTTCGCCTACGGCTACATTCCGGCCCCGAACGCGCTGCTCCAGGGTGTGCGCAAGCTGCCGGCCGGGCATTCGCTGTGCCGTGATCTCGCCAGCGGCAGCACCCGGCTGCGCCGGCACTGGCGCTACGAGCCGGCGCCCGATCCGGCGCTGGCGGCGCGGCCGGTGGCCGAACTGGCCGCAGAGCTGCACGCAACCCTGTCGGCCGCCGTGGCGCGCCGCCTCGTCGCCGATGTGCCGGTGGGACTGTTCCTGAGCGGCGGGATCGATTCCTCGCTGGTCGCCGCGCTCGCCGTCGAGCAGGGCCACCGCGGGCTCGAGTGCTTTTCGATCGGCTTCGACGACCCCGACTTCGACGAATCCGTGCACGCCGGCCGCGTGGCGAAGCACCTCGGCCTGCGCCAGCAGGTCCACCCGTGCCGGGAGTCGGACCTCTCGGGCGTGATGGCGATGATCCTCGAGCGGCTCGACGAGCCGATGGCGGATGCCTCGCTGCTGCCCACCTTCCTGCTGTGCCAGCACGCGCGCCGCCACGTGACGG
>JANJUH010000247.1 GCA_024710675.1 Lysobacterales bacterium | reverse complement strand
ACGTGAGTCGATCAGCGTGCTGGCGCCGCGGGCGAGGATTTCCTGCTGCTCGGCGGGTGTGCGCAGGCCGTCGAGGACGAGGAAGGGCTGCGCCGACAACTCCGCGGCGCGTTCGACAATCCGCGCCAGGTCGGCGTGGACGCCGGCCAGTTCGCGCTGCGAGCGCGACCACAGGGGAAACGACGATCCGCGCCTGGCCATGGCCATCGCTCCGGTCCGTAAGTCCAGGCATTGTCCGCCATGTCGGACACCGGAGGTAGCGTGGCTTGCGACGAAGGCGCTACCCGCGTGGGGTCCTCCGGCAAGCACCCGCGTAGCCCGCCCGCGGCGGTCAACGCGGGCTACGTGATCAGGCCTCGCGGCAAGCACCCGCGTAGCCCGCCTGCGGCGGTCAACGCGGGCTACGGGTGCAGGTGCAATCGGTGCGCTGGCTCGCCGGGCAGGAAGGGGCTGGCTCGGCCCGCCGCCCAATCGGCATGACCGGAGCCGTAGAAGGGCGACAGCGGATGGCCGCTCTGGCCGCCCGGCATGTGGAAGATGCCCTCCGCTTCGCGACCCGGGCTGACCACCAGGCGCTCGCTGGCGCCGAAGGCCGGTCCCTGCACGCGGGGCATGTACTGGTCGCCGGGCAAGGGCTGGGCCGGCATGTCGAGCAGGCGGCCCAGGCCAGGCAGCGCACCGCTCAGCGGGTGGCGGATGCGCGTGGTGTTCTGTCGTCCCCAGCTCGCGTCGGCCGGATCGATCCCGGCGGTGGAGAGGTGCAGCGCTACATCGCGCGCCGCGGCTTCCAGCCAGGTGTCCCAGCTCGCGTGATTGCGTGGCAGCAGGTGGGGCGGGCGCGCCGCGATCGTCGCCCATACCGCGCCTTCGATCTGCGGCAGCGAGGGCCAGGCGTAATCGGCAAAGCGTGCCTTGAGGGACGGCTCGAACAGCGCGAGGAAGCGCTTGTGCACGCGCAGGCGGAAGGCGCGGCTGATGCGGTAGGCGCTCGATTCGATGCTCGCGCGCCCGTCCCAGTCGGCGAGACCGGCGGCGAGCGCCTGCACGGCGGGATCGTCGCTGGCCGCGACCACATCCTCGAGCAAGGCATGCCAGCGCGCGAGGAAGAGCGCGCGATCGTCGAGCTGGATCGCCAGCAGATCCTGTTCCGACAGCTTCTCCTTCGCCCGCAAGCCGTCGCGGATCTGCGCGCCGCGCGCGCCGATGGTGTAGCCGCCGTCGCCGATTAGTTCGCTGTCGGCGCCGGAAGCGACGCGGGCGTTGGCGGTCCATAGCCGGCCATCGGCCGGATCGACGACATGCGGGTTGCGCTCGCCCTCGACGAAGCCCTGCCAGGCGGCTGCGGGGTCGCTGCTCGCCAGCGGCGTCAGGCCATCGCCGCCACGTGCCGGGATACGGCCCATCAAGGACCACGCGACGCGTCCGTCGCTCCCGGCCACGAGCAGGTTCTGCGCCGGCATGCCGGTGCGCCGGGCGACGGCGAGTGCCGACTCGATATCGCGCGCCGTCTCCATGCCGCCGAGGCCGGTGTTGACGCCCGCGGCATGGTGCGCGACCCATTGCAGCGCCAGCGGCTGGCCTTCCGGGGACTCCGCCACCACCGGCCCGTAGCGCGTTTCGCGGACGTCCAGCCACTCGTCGTCAGCGCCGCGTACGACAATGCGCTCGCGGTGCGTGGTGTAGGGCTCGCCGCCCGCTGGCGTCCGGTAGCGAGCTTCGTCGCCGGCGTCGGCTTCCATCGCGACGAAGTCCAGCCAGTCGCCGTAGCTGTTGGTGTAACCCCATGCGATGTGACCATTGCTGCCGGCGACGACGAAGGGCGCGCCGGGCAGCGTGACGCCGGTCACCACGTGCTCGCCACCGGCACTGTCAGGCCAGCGCAACTGGGCGCGGAACCACAGGCTGGGCACCCGCAGGCCGAGGTGCATGTCGTTGGCCAGGATGGCGCCGCCGTGCGGGCTCAGGCGGCCGGCCACCGCGAAGTTGTTGCTGCCGATGCCTTCGCTCGACGGTGGCGCATCCGCCGCGGGATCGGCAATCTCGGTGCTCCGGAGGTCTATGGCCTCCGGGCCCGGGATCGATGGATCGCGCAGCACATCCCCCGCGAGCGCCGAATCCCAGTTCGTGCCGGGCGCGGTCAGGAAAGTCAGGACTGCCGGCGGCAGCGCCGCGCGCATCTGCAGCAGCCGCAGCTCGCGACGGTTCTGGTTGTCCTGCAGGTTGAAGTACATCGCGATCGGCGCCAGCAGGCCGTCGACATCCGTCCACGGCTCCGGCGGCTGGCCCAGAAGCAGGTAGGGGAAAGGTCTTGCAGCGAGACCGGCGAGGCCGGCATTGACGCCTTCGGTGTAGCGCCGCAGCAGCGCTCGCTCGCTCTCCGGAAGTTCGGCAATGAAGCCCTCGGCACGCTGGCGGAAACGATGGACGCGCGCCTCGCGATCGGCGGGCAGGACAGCCGCGCCGAGCAGCGCCGCCAGCTCACCCGCCGCGCGCCGACGCAGCAGGTCCATCTCGAAGAAGCGCTCCTGGGCGTGCACAAAGCCCAGGGCCGCCGCGACGTCACCGCGGTTCGTACCGGTGACGATCACGGTGCCGAGCGAATCGCGTTCGATGGTTACCGGCGCGGCGAGGCCAGGCAGGGCCGTCTCGCCGTCGAGCACCGGCAGGCTGGCGCGCAGCATTAGCCAGGCGCCGACGACCAGGAGCGTGCTCAGCGCCAGCAGGGCGAGAAGGAGTCGTTTCAGTCTGCGCATGCATGCCTCCGGTGATGCAGCGAGCCCTTGCCCAAGCCCGCCGGGGTCCTTGTCATCGTCACCCCGGCGCAGGCCGGGGTCCAGTGCTCTCGAACTGGCGACGGCGCAAGAGCAGACTGGATTCCGCCCTTCGCCGGAATGACGAATGGGCTTCGGGTCAGGCCGGGGTGCGATGTGGGAGCGCGCTTGACGCGCGATCGACTCGCTCCGAAGTCGCGCCACAAGGGCGCTCCCACATCAGTGCGCGCAGGGGGCGTTGCGCCGAGCGACCCTCAGCGCGTGTGATGCCAGGCAAAGGCCAGCATGTCGGTCCATTCCTCGATCTGCATCGTCGTCGGCTTGCCGGCGCCGTGGCCGCCGCGGGTTTCGATGCGGGCGAGGTACGGGCCAGGCCCAACCCCGGCAGCTTGCAGCGCCGCGGTGAACTTGAAGCTGTGGGCCGGGAACACGCGATCGTCGTGGTCGCCGGTGGTGATCAGCGTCGCCGGGTAGCGTGTGCCGGGTTTCAGGTTGTGCAGCGGCGAATAGGCGCGCAGGGCCTGGAATTCCTCTGGGTTCTGCGGCGAGCCGTAGTCCGATTCCCAGGCCCAGCCGATCGTGAACTGGTTGAAGCGCAGCATGTCGAGCACGCCGACGCCGGGCAGCGAGACCGCGAACAGGTCGGGGCGCTGCAGCATCGTCGCGGCGGCCAGCAGGCCGCCGTTGGAGCGGCCGTAGATCGCCAGGTGCGCGGGGCTGGTGTAGCGCTCGGCGATCAGGTACTCGGCGGCGGCGATGAAGTCGTCGAAGACGTTCTGCTTCTGCAACTTCGTGCCGGCCTCGTGCCAGGGCTTGCCGTACTCGCCGCCACCGCGCAGGTTGGCGACTGCATACACGCCGCCCTGCTCGATCCAGGTCGCCATCGGCACGCTGAAGGTCGGGCGCACCGGGATGTTGAAGCCGCCGTAGCCGTACAGCAGCGTCGGGTGGCTGCCGTCGAGCACCAGGTCCTTGCGGTGCACGAGGAACATCGGCACTCGGGTGCCGTCGCGGCTGGTGTAGAAGACCTGGCGCGTGGTGTAGGGCTCCGGGTCGAAATCGACCTTGGGCTGGCGGAACACGCTCGACCCGCCGCTGGCGAGGTCCAGGCGATAAATCGTCGGTGGGACCGTGAAGCTCGTAAAGCTGTAGAAGGTCTCGGAATGCGTGGACTTGCCTTCGAAGCCGGCCGCGCTGCCGAGGCCCGGCAGTTCGATGCTGCCGAGGTCGCTGCCATCGAGCCCGAATCGACGCACCTCGCTGCGCGCATCGCGCAGGTAGCTGGCAATGAACTGGCCGCCGACGAGCGAGACGTCGTCGAGGGTGGCATCGGCCTCCGGGATCAGCGTCGTCCAGTGCTCGCGGCCGGGGCGGGCGAGGTCGATCGCGATGAGGCGGTAGCGCGGCGCATCGAGGTTGCTGCGGAAGTAGAAGGTGCTGCCCTGGTTGCCGATGTAGTCATACGCGGCTTCAAGTTCGGCGATCAGCTCGACGACGCGGCCATCGCTTGCCGCCAAGTCCTTGTAGAAAA
>JANJUH010000225.1 GCA_024710675.1 Lysobacterales bacterium | reverse complement strand
CGCCGTGGGCCGAACCGGCGGCGCTGGACACGCTGTGGCGGCAGTCGGTGAAGAACGACTGGCTGCGCCTGAAGCTGGCGGGCCGCGAGGACGCGACCATCGCCGAGACGCTCGACAAGCGCTATGCCGATTTCCTGTCGCGAGTCGAGCAACTCGACCGTCAGGACGTGTTCCAGAGCTTCCTCAATGCCTACGCGACGGCGATCGAGCCGCACACCAACTACCTCGGCCCGCGCGCCAGCGAGAACTTCCAGATCTCGATGCGCCTGTCGCTCGAGGGCATCGGCGCCGTGCTGCAGCGCGAGGGCGAGTATGTCGTCGTGCGCTCCGTGGTCGAGGGTGGACCCGCCTCGCGTGATGGCCGCATCAAGCCCGGTGATCGTATCGTCGCGGTGGGCCAGGCCAAGGATCCGGCGCCGACCGATGTCGTCGGCTGGCGTCTGGAGGACGTGGTCGACCAGATCCGCGGGCCGAAGGACTCGATCGTCAAGCTCGAGGTGCTGCCGGCCGAGGTTGGCGTCGGCGGCACGACGATGCTGGTCGAGATCAAGCGCGACAAGGTCAAGCTCGAGGAACAGGCCGCCAAGAAGCACGTCATCGAGGTGCCGGGCGATCCGGTGCGGCGCATCGGCGTCGTCGAGTTGCCGGCCTTTTACCTCGATTTCCAGGGCCGCGCCCGTGGCGAGCCGGACTACCGCAGTTCGACGCGCGATGTGAAGAAGCTGATCGGGGAGCTGAGCGACGCGGGGGTCGACGGCATCCTGATCGACCTGCGCAACAATGGCGGCGGCTCGCTGGTCGAGGCCACCGAGCTGACCGGGCTTTTCATCGACACCGGGCCGGTGGTGCAGGTGCGTGACGGACGCGGCCGGGTGCAGGTCGAAGCCGACCAGACCCGCGGCATCGTTTACTCGGGTCCGCTGGCCGTGCTGGTCAACCGCGCCTCGGCTTCGGCCTCGGAGATCTTCGCGGCGGCGATCCAGGACTACGGCCGTGGCATCGTGATCGGCGAGACCACCTTCGGCAAGGGCACCGTGCAGCAGCTCGTCGATCTCGACTACATCGCCAATCGCAACAACGAGTTGGGTCAGTTGAAGCTGACCATGGCGCAGTTCTTCCGCGTCGACGGTGGTTCCACCCAGCACCGTGGCGTGCAGCCGGACGTGCCCTTCCCGGCCACGCTCGATGCCGCCGATTACGGCGAGTCGACCTATGACAACGCCTTGCCGTGGAAGAAGATCGCCGCGGCTGACTACCGACCGGTGGGCAGCGTCGCGCGCATGCTTCCGATCCTGGTCAGCCGCCACGAGGCGCGGGTCGAGGACGATGCCGAGTTCGCTTACCTGCGCGAGGACATCGCGCAGTACCGCGAGAGCCGCGAGCGCAAGTCGGTGTCGCTCAACCTCGCCAAGCGCGAGGCCGAGCGCAAGGCCGACGAGGAGCGCATCGCCGCGCGCGCCAAGGCACGGGGCGAGGCAACGGAAAAGGCGGTCGCCGCGCTCGACGACGGGCTCAATGCCGGTGAGCGCGGCGTGCTGGCCGATGCTCGCAGTGAAAAGGAGCGCGAGGAGAAGCCTGATCCGCTGCGTGAGGAGGGGGCTCGGGTGCTCGCCGACGCAATCCAGCTCCTGCTCGACGACCCGCGCATCGCCGACGTGCTCCCGGCGTCCCGCAGCGGCAGCTGAGCGGCGCACAGGGCTCGGCGCCGGGCCCGGATCCCCGGAACCGACCGCGGCCCGTGCCGCGGTCGGGGTCCGTTTCCTCCCCAGACAGTAACCCGCGTCCGCCCGTGACGCGGTAGCCTTGTATTTCGCGCACAATAGGGCGTCTGCTCAGACGGCTCGGCATGGGGGAACGCATGAGGGCAAGGGGATCTCTGTTCGGGTACGGCCTGGCGGCTGCGCTGATGGCCATGAGCCCCGAGCTGGACGCGGCGATCTGCCAGTGGGCGGTCGACGGGCCTGGCAACTGGGGCACGCCCGCGAACTGGACGGGGTGCGGGACAGGAAACGGCGACCCGACGGGCACTCCGGGGGCGGACGACACCGCCATCATTCCGATCCTGACGCCCAATGCCCAAGTCAATCTGGGGCAGAACCGCACGGTCGGGCGCCTCGAGCTGCAGGCGGGAACGGTCTCTGCAGGCGCCAGCAATCTGACGGTGAGCACCGAGTGGATCTGGACCGGTCCGTCGGCCATTTCAGGCGCCGGCTTGGCGTCGGCGCTGACACTGAATCCGGGTGCGACGGCGACGTGGTCGGGAGCGACCAAGGAAATCCGGAGCTGGAGGATCGTCAATCTGGGAACGATCGACTGGACCCAGGGCGAGCTCTTCTTCCGCACCGGTTCCGAGCTGGAAAACCGCAGCGCCCTCAATGTGACGACCGCGCTCCCCGGCGATCTGCTTCGTTTCAACAGCGACGGCGCGCCGCAGAACCGGCTCAATCACGTCTCCGGCAGCAGCACGCTCACCGTCAGCGGACCGGGCACCGTGTCCATCAGCGGTGGGCCGACCGCGACCTTTTTCGACAACAACAGCTCGGTCGCCGTCACTGGCGGGCAGTTGATCGTCGCCGCAGGTGGTCCCGATTTCGGCTCCTACAGCATTGCCGGCGCGGCCACGTTGACGATGGTGGGAGACGTGGCAGCCGGGCGCCAGCTCGGGGGATCCCCAGCCATCACGGGTACGGGCACACTGGCCGTCAGTTCGCCGAATGCGATCGTCGTCTCCGGCGCGCAGACCCACACCGGTCCCGTCGAAGTCCTGCAGGGTGCTCTGGCGTACCAGACCGGATCGACCGTGACCTTCAGCAGCCTGCTCCTGCGCACCGGCGCGACGCTGCGCGGGACCGATTCCTTCGATCTCAACGGCGTCGGCAACTGGACCGGCGGAACACTCGCCACCGACAGCCCCGGCACCACCTTCCGGATCCTGCCCGGCAGCCTGCTGACCGTCGGCCTCGACGACCTCAACCCGAGCGCCACCCTCGCCGGGCGCACCATCATCAACCAGCAGGAACTGCGACTCGTCGCCAACGGCACCGGTCAGCGCGAGCTGATCTTCGACAACGAAGGGGCGATCGACAACCAGGCTTTCCTGCTGATCGACAGCAACCCCTCCAGCGCCAACCTGGTGCTGCGCTGCCAGAGTCCTTTCCCCAATTGTGGTTCGCTGCAATCGGCATTCCCTGCCGACATCACCGTCGATGGCGGGGGCGGGGGTCCCAACCGGATCACGGCGGATATCAGCGTGAACCTCGACGGACCGCTGTCGGTGGTGGCCGGCGAGTTTGACCTCGAGGCGCAATTGACGCCGGGCATCGGCGCCGCCTTCTTCCTCGGTGACGGGGTCAGCACACCAGGACTGCTGAGGCGCACCGCCGGGCCGCTGAACGTCGGTTCGGGCGTGCTCGCAGGCCGCGGCACGGTGGTCGCCGATGTCAACGTGACCGGCGGTACCGTTGATCCGACGCTCGACGGAACCCTGCCCGGTCGCCTGACCATCCAGGGCAACCTGACGGCTAACTCGGCCGCTTTCCCGCTGATCCTCGATGGCACCTCGCCGGCAACCGGGATTGAAGGCTCGACGACGGGCCTTTACGACCAGCTCGCGGTCACCGGCAGCGCCGACCTCAGCGGTACCGTCGAGGTGACCCTGGGCAGCCTGTTCTCGCTGACGCCGGGTGACAGCTTCGACCTGATTACCTTCGGCAGCCGCGTCGGTGTGGGTTCGCTGTCGCTGCTTGGCCCGGATCCGGCCTTCAGCCTGATCGAAGAGCCGACCCGCGTTCGCTTTGCCGAGGCGCCGGCCGGTGGCGAGACCTGCATCTGGAATGTCGATGGCATCGGTGACTGGAATGTGGCGGCCAACTGGGACAACTGCAGCACCGGGAATGGCGCGCCGGCCGGCACGCCGGGCAACGCGGACACCGCGATCATCCCGCTGGCGACGCCGAATGCCCTGGTCAACCTGGTGGCCGATCGCAGTGTCGCCCGTCTCGAACTGCAGGCCGGCGAGATCCGCGGCGGCAACAACCTGACCATCCTGTCCGAGTTCCTCTGGAGCGGCCCGTCGGCCGTGGCGGGTGCCGGCCTCGCGACCTCACTCATCATCGACGGCGCGGCGACGGCGACCTTTTCCGGTGGCACCAAAACGCTGCGCACGCACAAGCTTGTCAATTTCGGCACGATCACCTGGACGGCCGGCGATCTTCGGATCGCTGCCGATGCCGAGTTCGAGAACCGCGGCTCCATCAACATGCCCACGGTCTCGCCCGGCGACCTCCTGCGCGTGACCAATGACGGCGCCCCGCTCAATCGCTTCCACCAGGTCTCCGGTGCGGGCACGATCGCGCTGACTGGTCCGGGAAGCTTTGTGCTCGAAGCCGGGCTGACTTTCGACAATGGCGCCGAGTTCAGCGTGACCACCGGCCGCATGCGTTTCGATGCGGACGGCACCGACTTCGGTACTTACAGTTCCTCCTCGGGCGGCACCATCGAATTCGGCCCTCCGGGTCCGGGATTCCGTGAGCTGACCGGCTCGCCAGCGCTGGCCGGGGATGGCGTGCTACGCAAGCTGGGTGCCGGTGAAGTGCTGATCAGCGGGAGCGACAGCCATACCGGGCCCGTGGAAGTGCTCGACGGTGAACTCGACTACACCACCGGCACACCCAAGGACTTCACCACGCTGACGATCACCAATCCCGGAATCCTCGGCGGCGGCGACGACTTCACGCTCTCAGGCACGCTGGCCTGGAACGGCGGGCAGATCGATACCACCAATGTTGGCACTGCCACGCTGACCGTCAATCCGGGCAGCACCATCACGGTGTCGCTCGACGACACCCGGCCAGCCGCCGACCTGATCGGGCGGCGCCTCGTCAACCAGGGCTCCGTCCTGCTCAGCGCCAGCAACAGCGCCGTGCAGCCGAACTTCTGGCTGCAGGACGGTGCCGACATCGACAACCAGGGGCAGTTCGAGCTGCGCAACAATTCGACCCAGAACTTCGCGATCGACTGCCGGACGCCCGATTGCGCGCGCTTCGACAATCGGGTCGGCGCCACCCTCTCGCTCAACGACATCAACGGCCTGGTCGGTATCCGCGAGTCCCTGACTGCGTTCGACAACGCCGGCACCGTGGAGCTGGTCGATGGTTGCGGAGTCATCGGTCCGCAAGGTATCGACACCGGGACCTACGACCTTGGCAGCACCAGCTTCTGTACCCTTACCCTTAACACCCCTTCTGGCCGAGAGCGCGTCTTCGAGTCCTCGCTGATCTTGCTCGAGCCTTTTGCGGCGCGGCTCCAACTCGAAGGACGTTTGCGGGTCAACGGCAGCGCGCGCAGTTTCAAGCAGCTCCTGGTCCAGCCCAACGCCACGCTGTATGGGCCGGCCACGATCACCATCGACGAGAACGCGCTGTGGCGTGGGCGCATCGAGGGTGGGCCAGGCGAGCAGGTTCTGATCGGCCCGGTGGCGACCGTCGGGACGGGCGACGATGTGATGGACACGCCGACCCTGGCCGGTCGCCAACTCGTGATCCAGGGAAGCCTCGAGATCGGC
>JANJUH010000219.1 GCA_024710675.1 Lysobacterales bacterium | reverse complement strand
GAGGTCATGGGCGTGCAGAAGAGGACGAGACAGCGCTACCCGCGCACGATCGACAACCAGTCACGCGCACGAATGAGCCCAACCAGCCGCGGGACGAGCATCTCGATGCGGCGCATGGCCGCCGGCGCGACCAGTTGGTCGGCAGCGTAGCTGCGGTAATCCATGTATCCGCACACGCGACGCAGGCAGGCCCAGCGCAACGGACGTCCGGACGGACTGCAGTCCAGTCCCAGGGCACATGCCGTCAGCGTCCACAGCACCTCGCGTTCGCGCGCGTCTCGCGGAAAGAAACTCCGGCCGTTTGCTATTGCGAAGCTTCCGCTGATCACGTGGAAGGCCTCGACAGCATGCGGATCACCCGTGGCAAGAAATTCGCCGGCGATCCTGACCTGTTCTTCCTCCCAGCACAGCATGTGCGCCCGAAAATCCTGGCCAGGCATGCACTTGGGTTGGAGACTGGGGTCCCTTGCCCTGGCTCGCGCGGCCGGATCCCCGGCTTCAGCCGCCAGTGAAGCGAACTGGTTGACCTCGCTTTCAGTGGCCTGCTCTTCCAGGGGAACACGCTCTCCCCGGCTGCGCCGCTCACGATTGACCCGCCTGGCCTCCCCGGCCATCGTCGATGCCTCGACGAAAATCGCGTGGCGTTGCTTCCAGGCGGCGCACTCGCGCATCAGTCCATCAACCCAGTTGCGCACATCGACGAGTGCATGGTCGCCCACCCCAGCAGGATTCCCGGCAAAACCCCGTGCGTTCTCGGCCCGAGCGTGGCTGCAGAAAGCCAACCAGTCGGCCACTTCACCGAGTGCGCGGGCATCACCGCCCTCCGCCCGCCTCGCCAACTCATCCAACTCCCACGGCAAGCGCGCCAGATGGGCTGCCCCGTCGAAGGCCAACCCTTCGATCTTGGTGCTCTGAGCCGTTGCAGGCAGGGGTTGTGGCGCAGGCCGCGCCTCCGGCAACAGGGGCTGCGTCTCGCCACCGGCCGGACCCTCTTCCGTTTCAACCGTGACCGGCGCCGCGTTTGACGCTGGCTCGACGCCATCGATCGCCCCGCGGTCAGAAACGGCCACCGACTCCCGCCCGATGACCACCCCCGCCACCAGGCCGAGCGCGAGGGCCAGCAGAACTGCGATCACGGTGAGCAGCGGCTTGCTCATGGTGTCCGGGCGAATCGAATGCGACGCCGCATGCTAACGGCTGCTTGCCGCCGCAACAGAGCGCCAACCGCCCGGCAGCCAGCGCATTCGCTATCGTCAGCTGGTCCACGGACGTCCCGGCGACTCCGCATGATCGAGATCTACCGCAGCAGCCGCATCGAGACGCTGGCCGATTTGCTGGCCCAGCACCTCGTGGATGCGCGGCCGGCGGCGGTGCTGGCGCCGGCAACCATCCTCGTGGGCCACCTCGGCATGAAGCGCTGGCTGACGGCGCACCTGGCGAATCGTCCGCCCGTGCGCAAGGCCGGTGGACGACCGCATCCGCGGATCGCGGCGAACCTCGAGCTGCTGCTGCCCAGCGAGTGGCTGGACCGAATGGCCCAGCGACACCTGGGCGCGCATGGCATCGCCATCGAGCCGTACCGGCGAACGGCCCTGCGCTGGCGGATCTTCGATGCGCTGCCACGGCTGGAGGCGCCCGAAGTCGCGCGCTATCTCGAAGGCGAGGATGCCGAACGACGGCGCTTCCAGCTCGCCGACCGGCTGGCAGGCCTGTACGCGCAGTACCTGGTCTACCGGCGCGACTGGCTGGCCGGGTGGGAGTCCGTTTCGGACGCGGCACCGGCGCACTGGCAGGGCGAGCTGTGGCGACAGTTGGTGGCCGACATCGCCCTGCCCCACCGCGGCCGGCGCATGGCCGAGCTGATGCATCGCCTCGCGCAACTGCAGGTCGATCCGGACGAGCCGGCCTTGCACGTCTTCGGGCTCTCCCACCTGCCGCCGGATGCGCTGCTGGCGCTCGACGCACTGTCGGCGAGCCGGCGCGTCTGCCTGTACTTCCCGGATCCCTGTCGCGAACTGTGGGAGGAATTGGCCAGTCGCCGCGAGGCGCTGGAAGCCGATCTCGATGGCGGCAGTTATCTCGAAGCCATCGGCCATCCCCTGCTGGCCACGCTCGGCCGCCTCGGCCAGCATTACAGCCTGTTGCTGCGGCGTCGCGACGCGCTCTGCGACCTGACCGATCTCTACGACGAGGAGGCACCAGCCGAACCGCCGACAGATGCACCACTGCTCGCCCGCGTGCAGCACAGCCTGCGAACCCTGCAACCGATGGCGGCTGCCCGACCTGACGGAGCACCGGGCGATCCGCGCCTCGACGCCTCGCTGCGCGTGCATGTCTGCCATACACGCCTGCGCGAGCTGGAAGTCCTGAAGGACGCCCTGCTCGACCGCCTCGCCGCCGATCCGACACTGCAGCCGCGCGAGATCGTCGTGATGGCGCCGAACATGGCGCTGTACGCGCCGCTGCTGCCGACGGTCTTCGGCGAGCCCGGCCAGCGCCATGCGCTGCTGCCCTGGCAGATGGCCGATGTCACGCTGCTGCGCACGCATCCCTTGCTCGGCGCGGTGCGCGAGTTGCTCGACTTGCCGGCCCAGCGCATCACCCGCTCGCAGGTGCTCGCGCTGCTGGCGCTGCCGGCGGTGCAACGGCGCTTCGGGCTCGATGAGTCGCGGCTGGCCGCGCTCGAACGCTGGCTGGCGCGCAGCCACGTCGCCTGGGGCCTCGATGGCGCGATGAAGGCCGAGTTCGGCGCCGCGCCGGCCCATGAGCACAGCTTCGCCTTCGGCCTCGACCGCATGGCGATGGGCTTGCTGACCGGGGGCAGCGAGGAGCGCACGATCGAGGACATCCTGCCGGCCGCGCCGGTCACGGGTCCCGAAAGCGAGGCCTTCGGCGCACTGTGGGGACTGCTCGCCGCGCTGCGCGAAGGGCGCGCGGGCCTGGGCACGGTACGTCCCCTGTCGGCCTGGGCCAGCGCCTTGCAGCGCTGGTTCGGCGCGCTCTTCGCGGCCGATCACGCCGACGAGGAAGAGGCCGCCGCGCTGGCGGTGATCGGCCGGCTCACGGCGCAACTGGGCGAGGAGCCGCTCGCCGCCGGCGTCGATCCCGAAGTCGCGTGGCCGGTGGTGCGGGAGGCCCTGGCGCAGGCGCTGGATGGCATCCCTGAACGCCAGCGCTTCCTCGCCGGCGGCATCACTTTCTGCGGCATGGTACCGCAGCGCTCGATTCCCTTCCGCTGCGTCGCGCTGATCGGCCTGAACGATGGCGACTATCCACGGCCACGTAGCGATGGCGGGCTCGACCTGATGCAGGCGCAGCCGCGCCTCGGGGATCGCGATGGCCGCCAGGAGGATCGCTACCTCTTCCTCGAGGCGCTGATGAGCGCGCGCGAGACGCTGCACCTGAGTTACGTCGGCGAGGACGCCCGCGAGGGCTCGGCGCGCAACCCGGCGCAGCCGCTGGCCGAGCTGCTGGGCTTTCTGGACCTGGCCCATGGGCTCGCCGGAGCGGATGACGAGGGCAAGCGCTACTGGCGTGTGCGCCATCCGCTGCAGCCTTTCGACGGGCGGTACTTCGAGGCGGGCGGAGCCGACCCGCGCCTGTACTCCTACTCGGCGGCTTACGCTGGCGTACGACCGGATGCCGGGGCGCGCGATCGGCGCTTTCTCGCGGGCCTGGACGAGCTTGCGCCGGCCGGCAGCGAGGGGCCAATCGCGCTCGCCGATCTCTGCGCCTTCCTGCGCGATCCCTCGCGCTGGTGGTGCCAGCGCGTGCTCGGGCTGTCGCGCGCGGCGCTGGAGCAGGATGACGAGGGCGATGCCGAACCCTTGGACACCGACCGCGATGCGCGCGATCCGATCACCGTGGACCTGGTGCGCGCAGCGCTCGCCACAGGCGACGACATCCCTGCCGATCCACCACTGCACTACGCAAGATCCGGGCGCTATCCGGGCGGGATGCTGGGCGCCGAGGCCTGGGCCACGGTGCGCGCCGAGGCCGAGGCATGGCTGGCGGCGGCACGGACCCTGCCGCCGTTACGGCACAGCACGGCGACGGCACGAACCCTGGGCGTCGACCTCAGCCTCGGCGAGCAGCGGGTGACCGGCGATATCGGCCCGATCTACACCCACGAGGGCAAGCTCTGGTTGGTCGCCATCAGCACCGCGGCCGATGGATTCCAGCAGCGACTGCCCTTGTACGCGCGATGGGCAGCGCTGCGCCTGGCGCATCCGGATGTCGCCGCCGGCGTACACCTGCTCTGCGCGCAAGGCGATTCCCCCGCGATCGGCCCCGACCCGCCCTTTCCGGACGACCCGGCACAGCTCGAGACCGGCCTGCGCGAGCTGATCGCGCGCTATCGCGACGCGCAGGCCACGGTGGGCCATTACTTCCCGCGCACCAGCCACGCCTACGCCAGCAGCGGTGGCGACTTGCTGCGAGCTACGCAAGCCTGGTCCGATGGCCGTGGCCGCGGTGAGCGCGAGCACGGACCGGGCTACCACGCCCTGCTCGGCGGCGACGAATCCTTCCTTGTCCCCGGCACCGCGGCGCACGCGCGCTTCGCCGCGATCGCGATGCGCCTGCAAGCCGTCCTCGCGCCGGCCACACCGGAGGCGCCATGAAGTCTCTGGACTGGCGCACCCTGCCGCTCACTGGCACGCAACTGATCGAGGCCAGTGCCGGCACCGGCAAGACCTTCACGATCACGCTGTTGCACCTGCGCCTCGTACTCGAGCACGGCATCCCGGCGCGGCAGATCGTGGTCACCACCTTTACCGAGGCCGCAGCCGCCGAACTGCGTGGGCGGATTCGCGCGCGCCTCGAAGAAGTCGAGCGCTGCCTCGCCGATACCCGGCGACCGCTGCCAGCCGAACTCACCGACTGGCTGCCCGCGCTGATCGAGCGCCTGGGCGACAAGCTGTTGCACACCCGCGTGCGCCTGGCACTGCTCGATGTCGACCTGGCGCCGATCGCGACGATCCATGGGCTTTGTCGGCGCATCCTCGCCGACTTTCCCTTTGCCACGGGCGCGGCCTTCAGCGCCGGCCAGATGATCGATGGCCGCACCCTTGTCGATGACTGCCTGCTCGATTACTGGCGGCACAGCTTGCTCGCGGCCGATCCCGATCCCTGGCACACCGGCCCGCTGCTGGCGCTCGGTCGCGGCGCACTGGCGCAACTGGTGCACACCCTGCTGCCGATGGCCGAGGACGCGATCGAGCTGCCCGACAGCACACCGGTCCGACACTGGTGGGACGCGTTCCGGCGACGCGATCACGCCGCGCTGCGGGCTCGCATCGAAGACGCCGGCCACTTCAAGAACGCCGAGAAGAACGTCTGCCGACGGACCCTGCGCGCGCTGCTCGACGCAACCGGCGAGGCCGCGCTGCCTGCTGATCTCGGCGACGATCTGTACGTCGCACTCGACCCCGAGAAGTTGGCCAACGTCAGTCCCAAGGCCTGCACGCAGCCCGTGTCCTCATGGCCCGAGATCGCCGAACTTCAGGCGATGCGCCCGCATTTCGCACGCCTTTCTGCCCGGCTGCAGCACGAGTGCGCCGTGGCCGCGACGGGCTTCGTCCGCACCGAGATGGCGCGCCGCCTGGCCAGCGCCGGCCACAGCACCTTCGACCGCCTGATCGCGGATGTGGAGCAGCGCCTGTCCGGCCGCGGCGGCGAGGCGCTGGCGGACGCCGTGGGCCAGGCCTGGCCGGTTGCGCTGATCGACGAGTTCCAGGACACCGACGATCGCCAGTGGTCCATCTTCGAGCGCATCTGGCAGCGCCGCGGCAGCCCGCTGATCCTGATCGGCGATCCCAAGCAAGCGATCTACGCCTTTCGTGGTGGCGACATCCACGCCTACCTGCGCGTGCGCGAAGGACTGCCGGCCACCCACATTCACTCGATCCACCGCAACTTCCGCTCGACACCGCAACTGCTCGGTGCGCTCAACGGGCTCTACGCGCTGGCCGGCGAGCTGGGCTTTGCCGAGAGCGGCATCGATTACGTACCCGTCGAAGCCGGCCGCCCAGGCGATGAGGGCGATGCCGGCGCAGCGCTGACCCTGCGCCTGCTGCCGGTCGCCGAAAGGATCGATGGCGACGCCCTGGCGCTTTCCGCCTGCGCCGACGACATTGCCGCCGCGCTCGCCGATCGCATCAATCCCGTTGCGGCCGGCGATATCGCCGTGTTGCTGGACACCAACCGGCGCGTACAGGAACTGCGTGCGCTGCTGCTCGAACGCGGAGTGCCCGTGGTCGGCGCCGGCAAGAGCAGCGTGCTCGACAGCGCACTGGCCGACGATCTGCAATTGCTGCTGCACGCCCTGCTGCATCCGGGCGACATGGCGGCCA
>JANJUH010000187.1 GCA_024710675.1 Lysobacterales bacterium | reverse complement strand
GTGCGCCAGGGCGTGCTGACCAGCGTGAACTCGGACAGCAACGACCTCGGCCGGCGCATGAATACCGAGGCGGCCAAGGCGGTGAAGTACGGTGGCCTCAGCGACACCGAGGCGCTCGCGCTGGTGACGATCAACCCGGCGAAGCAGCTGCGCGTCGACGACCGTGTCGGCACCATCGAGCCGGGCAAGGATGCCGACATCGTGCTGTGGAGCCACCATCCGCTCAGTTCCTACGCGCGGCCGCAGAAGGTCTGGATCGATGGCCGCGAGTACTTCGACATCGCCGCTGACCGCGCCGAGCAGCAGCGCATCGCCGACAAGCGCGCCGAACTGGTCCAGGCCGTGCTGGCCGAGGCACCCAAGGGCGGCGGCGCGGCGCCGGGCGGCCCACGACGGCCGCGCATGCTGATCGATCCGACACGCTACCGCGTGCTCGACTCGGGCCTCGCGGCCCTGCGCTCGCCGTACCACAACGGCGAAGCGGTGCATTACTGCCAGGGAGGGCACTGAGATGCTGCGCGCGAAGGCTGGAAAAGCGGGGCTGGGGGCTGGGGGCTGGGGCGCAGGTACGAGGCCGCTCGCGTTGAGCCGGAAGACCGGAAGAAAAGCGGACACCCCGCATGCCAAGGCCCACACTAAGCCCCTCTCCCCTCGTGGGAGAGGGGTTGGGGAGAGGGGGCAAGCGCTCCTCGCGCTGGCGGTGGGACTCCTGCTGGCGGCGCAGGCCCACGCCGCCACGCTGGTGACCGCCGCGCAGATCCACCCGGTCTCGGGCCCGGCCATCGAGAACGGGCAGATGCTGATCGACGAGGGCCGCATCGTCGCGATCGGCGCCGACTTGTCGGCGCAGGCCGCGGGCGCCGAGCGCGTCGACTATCCCGGGCACTGGATCGTGCCGGCCTTCGTCACCGCCAACACCGTGATGGGGCTGGTGGAGATCGAGACCGTGCGCGGCTCGGTGGATCTCGCCGAGACCGGCGCGATCAACCCGAATGCGCGCGCCGAGGTGGCGATCAACCCCGACAGCGAGCTGTTGCCGGTGGCGCGTGCCAATGGCGTGCTCTATGCGCACGTGGTGCCGCAGGCCGGGCAGGGCGGCGTGATCGCGGGATCCTCGGCGCTGATCCGCATGGATGGCTGGACCTTCGAGGACATGACGGTCGAAGCCCCTGTGGGCATCCACCTGATGTGGCCCGGCACGCGGTTGCCGCCGTGGCTGCCAGCGGCGATGCGCGAGGAGGCGCTGAAGGGTGCCGAGCGCAGTCGCGAAGCCATCGCCAAGGCCTTCGACGATGCCGCCGCGTGGCGCACGGCGCGCGATGCCGGCACGCTGTCCGGTCGTGATGGTCGCCTCGAGGCACTGGCCGGCGTGCTCGACGGCAAGACGCGCCTGTACATCCACGCGCTCGAAGCGCGCCAGATCCGCGAGGCGCTCGATTTCACCGCCGCGCGCGGGCTCGACTTCACGCTGGTCGGCGGCCAGGATGCGTGGCGCTATGCCGAGCCGCTGAAGGCGCGGGGTGTGGGCGTGATCCTGCACAGCCCCTATGAGCTGCCGCTGCGCCGGCACGAGGGCCACGACGCCAACTATGCCAACCCGGCGAAGCTGCACGCCGCCGGTATTCCCTTCGCGATCGCCTCCGACGGCACCAGTTTCGCAGCCACACTGGAGCGCAACCTGCCGTATTCGGCCTCGCAGGCCGTCGCCCATGGCCTGCCCTGGGACGAGGGGCTGAAGGCGATCACGCTGGCACCGGCGCAACTGCTCGGCGTCGCTGATCGCATCGGTTCGCTGGAACCCGGCAAGGCCGCCAGCTTCATCGTCACCAACGGCGATCCGCTCGAAGTCCGTAGCCGCGTCGTCGCCGCCTGGCTCGACGGCCGCTCGCTCGATTTGTCCAGCAGGCACACGCGGCTGCGCGACAAGTACGAGGGCAAGTACCAGGAGCCGTGAGTGGTGAGTGGTAAGTGGTAAGTGGCAGAAGTGTCGGCATGAATGCCGACCCACCGGCTTGCGCTGGTGTGGTGGTGGGTCCGGCTTCTTCCGGACGCTTTTCAGCAATATCGACAAAAGCGTCGGGATGAATCCCGACCCACAGAAGTTGCGTAAGGGGTGGCGACAGGGGCAGAAGCCCACTGTCGTCATTCCGACGAAAGCCGGAATCCAGTGTTCTTCCCAGCACCACCGCTAGTCGGTCCTGGATCCCGGCCTGCGCCGGGATGACGAGGATTGAAGGCAGCGCCCCTCCCCCCAACCCCGACATGCGCGAGACTAGGCGCTTCATGACAGCCGGATGTCAGGAGCGCAACACGGGCCATGGGTGATTGCCGATGAACACGTGGGCACTGGCGTCGGGGCTCGCCGGCGGTGTCGGCCTGTTCCTGCTCGGCATGCACCTGATGACCGAGGGGCTGAAGCTGGCGGCTGGCCGGCAACTCGAGCAGATGCTGGCGCGCGCCACGCGCAGCCGGCTGCGCGCGCTCGGTGCCGGCGTGCTGGTGACGGCCCTGGTGCAATCCTCGAGCGCGGTGACCGTGGCGACGATCGGCTTCGTCAACGCCGGCCTGCTCACCCTGTCGCAGGCGCTATGGGTGCTGTTCGGCTCCAATGTCGGCACCACGATGACCGGTTGGCTGGTCGCGATGGTGGGACTGAAGATGAAAGTCGACGCGCTGGCCCTGCCACTGGTGGGCATCGGCACGGTGCTGCACCTGAGCGGCATGGGTCATCGGCGCGGGGCCTTCGGGCAGGCGCTGGCGGGCTTCGGTCTGCTCTTCATCGGCATCGACGTGCTGCAGCGCACCTTCACCGATCTCGCCGCCACGCTCAGCCTGCCGGAAGCGAGCGGCCTGGCCGGCCTGCTCGCGCAGCTCGGTGCCGGCATCGCGCTGACCGTGCTGATGCAGTCTTCCAGCGCGGCGCTGACGGTCGCCCTGTCGGCCGCGGCAGGCGGCCTGCTGACGGCACAGGGCGCCGCCGCCGTGGTCATCGGCGCCAACATCGGCACCACGGTCACCGCGGTGCTGGCAGCGCTGGGGGCGACCGCCGCGGCGCGCCCCGCCGCGGCGGGGCCCGTGGCCGTCAACGTGCTGGCCCGCCGGGTTGGGGTGGCCCTGCTGCCCTGGGTGATGCGTGCCGTGGGCGTGCGGCGCGAAGCCCGGGGGCGGCCC
>JANJUH010000169.1 GCA_024710675.1 Lysobacterales bacterium | reverse complement strand
CTCTGGGCGCGATCGAACCAGCGAGCCGAGCCGAGTCGCGCCCAGAGGGCGCTCCTAAGGGAGGCATGGGGGCCAGCCCCATCCCCAGCCCCGTCAATGACGCGTATGCTTTCTGTCACTCAAGGAGAACGGGAGCATCGCCATGGTCCGCAGCGTCGATCCGGCCGCTGGCATCGAGTGGCTGAAGGGTGGCTGGGCAGCGTTCAAGGTCGGTGGCACGACGCTGATCGGCATGGGACTGACGCTGATGGTGCTGGCCATCGTGCTGTCCTTCCTCGGCATCGTGGGCAGGATCCTGCTGCCCATTGTCATGACCTTCGGCTACGCCGGCATCCTCAAGGGTCTGCGCGCGCATGCGGCGGGCGGCGAGTTGCGCTACGACCATCTCTTCAGCGTGCTGAAGGACCAGGACAAGCTGGTCCACATAGCGATCGTCGCGCTGGTTCCGGTGTTGGGCTCGATTCTTTCCGCCGCGCTCGGCGACGGCTTCTTCGCGTGGATCGTCGGTTTCGCCATCTCGCTGACCGTGACGGCGCTGACCTATTTCGCGGTGCCGCTGGTGCTGTTCCGTCAGCAGGACGCGATGAAGGCGCTGGAATGGAGTCTGCGTGGTGTGCTCGCCAACGTGCCCGCGGTGGTCGTCTATTGGCTGATCTGCGTCGTTCTCTTCATCGTCGCGGTCATCCCGATCGGCCTCGGCCTGCTGGTGCTGATCCCGGTGCTGATGGGCGCAGCCTACGAGGCCTATGCCGAGGTCTACGGCGATGTCGAGCTCGCACAGAACGCGCCGACTCCCGGCGAAGAGCCCCCGCCGCCGCCACCGGCGGCCTGATCGCGCGACAAGCGCACTGCCGCCAAGGGATGCAGGGCCTCGCCGGGTGATGCTCGTCATTCCGGCGCAGGCTGGAATCCAGTGCTTTCGGGATCCTGCAGCAAGGACGGTCTGGATCCCGGCCTGCGCCGGAATGACAGCTTGGTTCAGCCCGATGCGGCGGCCTGATCTTCTTCCTCGCGCGGCTTCACCAGCCGCGCAGCCAGGATGCCGATCTCGTAGAGGATGCACATCGGGATCGCCAGCAGCAGCTGGCTGACGACGTCGGGCGGGGTCAGCACCGCCGCGATCACGAAGGCGCCGACGATCACGTAGGAGCGCGCTTCCCTCAGTTGTGCCACCGTGACCCAGCCCAGCGCAACCAGGATCACGGTCGCGACCGGCACCTCGAATGCGGCGCCAAAGGCGAGGAACAGGACGAGGACGAAATCGAGGTAACGGCTGATGTCGGTCATCACCGCAACCCCTTCGGGCGCGATCGCCTGCATGAAGGTGAAGACCGTGGGCAACACCAGGTAATAGGCGAAGGCGCAACCGACGTAGAACAGGACCACGCTGGAGATCAGCAGCGGGAGCGCGAGACGTTGCTCACGCCGATACAGTCCGGGTGCGACGAAGGCCCAGGCCTGGTAGAGCAGCACCGGCATCGCCAGCAGCAGTGCGACGAACAGGCTGAGCTTCAGCGGCGTGAAGAATGGCGAGACCGGGTCGATCGCGATCATCTGCGCGCCTTCCGGTTGCGTCGCGAGCAGCGGCAGCGCCAGCGTGGCGTAGAGCTTGTTGCCGAAGGGGATCAGGGCCAGCGCGATCACCAGCCACGCGGCGACGGCGCGCAGCAGACGATCGCGCAGTTCGACCAGGTGCGCCAGGATGCCCTGGGCGCCGTCGTCGTCCTCAGCGGATGGCTTGATCATCGGCCTTGCGTACCGCGTTCGACACCTCGCGTGCCTCCTGCTCGAGGGGCGCCACCGCCTCGCGGATCAGCTCGTCCGGACGCTGGAACTCCTTCAGCGTGCGCTTGAGTTCCTCGTCGCGGATCTCGCGCTCGACCTCCTGGCGCACCGAGTCGAAGCTCGAGCGCGCCTTGCGCAGGAGCGCGCCCACCGTGCGCGCGGCCTTCGGCAAGCGCTCCGGGCCCAGCACCAGCAGCGCAACGATGCTGATCAGCAGCAGCTCGGTGAATCCGATGTCGAACACGGCTCAGACTCCGTGGCGCGATGCAAACGGACGCGCCTGGCCGTTCAGGCCTTCTGCGCCGGTTCCTTCTCGGCCTCGGCCTGCGTCGCAGGCTTCGGGTCCGCCTCCAGCTTGGCCGGCTCCTGACTCTCGGCCAGGCCCTGCTTGAAGCCCTTCAGCGCGGCGCCGAGGTCACTGCCGAGGTTGCGCAGGCGCTTGGTCCCGAACAGCAGCAATACGACGATCAGGACAACGATCCAGTGTCCGATGCTCCAGGTGCCCATCACTCACTCCTTGCGGATCCGGGTGCCAGCATAGCGCTCACCCGGCATCGATCCATTGACCAGGAACAGCTTCAGCGCGACGTCTGCTCTTCGATCTGGTCGCGGAAGTCGACGATGAAGCCGGGCGCGCCGCGCACGCGGCCCTCGAAGAGTTCGCGCGGCCGCACACCGGCGCCGTAGACGCGCTCGATGGCGTCGTAGTCGATCGACAGCGCCGAGCCGTCGAGCGCGATGCCGGCGAACAGACCGCGGGTGCGCGCATAGGCGATGATCTCGGCCTTCAATTCGATGTCGGTGGCCGCTGCAGCCTGGCGCCCGACGGGACCTGCGGCCACCGAGGCGTCGGCACCGAGCGTGAACTTGCCGTTGACCAGGTTGTTGACCCCGCGCGGCGTGCGGAAGACCAGGATGATGTCAGCCGACTGCACGCCGGCCTGGAAGCCGAAACTGCCGCCGGTGATGGCGATGTAGGCCGGGTTCGACCAGGTGCCGTCGGCCTGGCGGACCGAGATCAACCCCTTGCCGCGGCGGCCACCGACGACCATGCCGACCTTCACCACCTCGGGAATGACGGCGATCGCGTAGGCCTTTTCCAGCAGCGCGGCCGGGATCTCGCTGTCCGGTGTGGACTGGACCTCGCGCAGAACCTGCACCGCGGTCTCGGCGCGCTTCTGCTCCTTGCGCCCGGCATGGGCCGGCATCGCCACGAGGAAGGCGAGCGCAAGCAGCAACAGGATGCGGGACATCGGCAGTGCAGTGGACGCGGTCATCGTGGCCCCTCCGGCAGTCGTTGACCGGGAGAGCATGCCGCAAGCGCAATGAGATCGCGATGAATCAGTGTCTGCGAAGCACCGCGACGCCGATCAGTCCCAGCAACAGCGCCAGCAGTGCCAGTGCCTCACGCCCCAGGGTCGGGATCGCCGGCGGTAGCGCCGGACCCGTCGGTGCCTCGCACACGGGTGGGACGATGGCCAGGCCTTCGACGCCGGCGATCGTGGTGCCACCCCGGCGCGCTGCGCCGGTGGCGGTGTCGATCTCGAAGATGATGCTGGGTTCGGGATTGACCGAGGTGCCGGTCATGTCCGCCACGCCCCACAGCCGCCCGAGGGCGTCGAAGTCGAGGCCGCCGTCGGCAAAGCGCAGGCCGGCGCCGAGGGGGCCGATGACACTCGCCGTGCCGGACTGGGTGTCGATCCGGTAGAGGTTTTCGTCGCCGTTGCTGCCGATGCCATACAGGCCGTCATGGCGGGCGGCGAGGCCGGTGATCTGCGCGCCGAGGGCGCCCTCACTGCCGACAACGCTGGCCGCGCCGGTCTGCGGATCGATGCGGTACAGGGTGCGGCGGCTGTCCGAGCTGGCATAGAGCTGGCCCGAGCAATCGAAGCTCAGGCCGAAATCGAAGTTGACCGTGCGGATGAAGCCGGTGTTGCCCTCGCGGCCATCGACCGCGCTGGCGCGGCCGGTCAGCGGCTCGATGACGAGCAGCGTCTTCGTGGCATCGTCGATGCCGTAAAGCACGCCGTCCGGGCTCATCGCCAGCCCCTCGACGTCCGCGAACGGTGCCTGCTGCTCGCCGGGACGCACCTCGCCGACCTTGGTCGATTGCCCGGAGACCAGGTCGAGACGCTGCAGGGCGTCGAAATCACGGGGGCTCGGATCGTCCGAATTCACCGCGAAAGCCACCGCCGCCCAGGCTTGCGAACCGGCGGACGCTAGGACCGTGGCCAGGGCCAGGCCAAGGACGGGGCGGAGCTTCATGGGGCGCGGACCACGTGTTGTTATGCACACTTACGCCGGAGTGTAGCAGCAAGCGGCGCTTCGCGACAGCCCGGCACCTTGCCGGTCGGGTGTGGCGAGGGGCCATCTCGATGGCTCGTGCACCGGGCCGATGGCATGCTCGGCGCTTTCCAGCAAATGAAGCCCTCACCATGCCGAGCTACCTCGGAAGCGACGCCGACCGTGGTCATCGCCAGCCGGCGCTGGATGCGATCGTCCTGGTCAACCTCGGCACACCCACCGCACCGACCCCGGGTGCACTGCGCCGTTACCTCGCCCAGTTCCTCTCGGACCCGCGGGTCATCGAGCTGCCGCGCTGGTTGTGGTACCCGATCCTGTACGGGCCGATCCTGAGCTTCCGGCCCTTCCGCTCGGCGCGTGCCTATCGCTCGGTGTGGACCGAGGAGGGCTCCCCGCTGCTGGTCCTCAATCGCCGCCTCGCCGAGGGCGTGGCCGCCGCCGTCAAGGGCGAGTTCGGCGATGGCTCGCCGGAGGTGCATCTGGCGATGAGCTACGGTGAGCCGGGACTCGCCACCGTGCTGGAGTCACTGCGGCAGCGCGGGCTCCGCCGCCTGCTGGTGCTGCCCCTGTATCCGCAGTACTCGGCGACCACCACCGGCGCCGTCTTCGATGCCGTCGCCGACCTGCTGAAGCGCTGGCGACGGGTGCCCGAACTGCGGTTTCTCACCGAGTACTACCGCCATCCGGACTACATTGCCGCCCTCGCAGCGAGTGTCCGCAAGCACTGGCAGGAAAAGGGCAGGGGCGATCGCCTGCTGCTGTCCTTCCACGGTATCCCGCGCCGTTACCTGACGGCCGGCGATCCCTATTACTGCCACTGCCACGTCACCGCACGCCTGCTCGGCGAAGCACTCGGCCTGCCGGCCGACGGCGTCACCGTCAGCTTCCAGTCGCGCGTCGGTCGCGAGGTCTGGTTGCAGCCTTACACCGCCGAACTGCTGGCCGAGTGGGGCAAGGCGAACGCGGGCCGGGTGCAGGTGTTGTGCCCCGGATTCGCGGTCGACTGCCTGGAGACGCTGGAGGAGATCGCCGTGGAGAACGCCGAGATCTACACCCACGCCGGTGGCGCCGCGCTCGAATACATCCCGGCCCTCAACGACGATCCCGCGCACGTCGCGCTGCTGGCGAGCCTGTGCCGGCGGCAGGTCATCGAGTGGCAGGAATCCGGGCAGGAGCCGGCACCGCCAGCCGAGCGCGAACGCCGTGCTGCTGCCCATCGCGCGGCCCCGTGGCTGCAATCCTGAGGCCGCGATGATCGAGGTTCGCGAGTGGAGCCTGAAGGTCGGCGTCCAGCAGTGGGCCGGCGTCTGCGTCGGCCCGGAGGAGGCCGCGCCGACCCTGATGCTGCACGGCTGGCTCGACAATGCCGGCAGCCTGCTGCCACTCGCGCGCGCCTTGCCGGACTGCCACCATCATCTGCCTGACCTGCCCGGGCACGGGCTGAGCGGTCACCGGCCGCCCGGTACCTGGTACCACTTCATCGACTACGTCAGTGACCTCGTCGCCTGGATGGATGCCCGCGGGCTCGCCAAGGTCGACCTGATCGGTCATTCCATGGGCGGGGCGATCTCGACTCTGCTGGCCGCGGCCTTTCCCGAACGCGTCGATCGCCTGGTGCTGATCGAGGCGCTGGGCCCGCTCGGGCATCCGGTCGCGCAGATCGCTGCCGACATCCGCCGTGCGATCGAGGCGCGCCTGAAGCTCGACGACAAGCAGCTCCGGGTGCATCCCGATCGCGCCTCCGCGCGGCAGGCCCGGATGCAGGCGGGAGGGCTGTCCGAATACGCGGCGGACTGCCTGCTCGAGCGCGCGCTGGCACCCGCGCCTGGCGGCTGGGTCTGGCGCTCCGATCCCAGGCAAACCTTGCCGACACCGGTGCGCGGCACCGAGGAGCAGTACCTCAGGGTGCTGCAAGCGATCAGCGCACCCACGCTGCTGGTGCTGGCCGAGCCGCGCACCCGCTACCTCGACGGCCCCGAAGCCGAGGCCCGCATCGCCGCGCTGCGCCCGCAGGCCCTGCACTGGTTGCCGGGCGGCCATCACCTGCACCTCGAGAACACCGCCGCGGTGGCGGCAGTCATCGGCGAATTCCTCGGTTCGGCGGTCGCGCCCTAGCCTGCCCGTGCCGGGCTCGCGGTGTCCGGATGTGTGGGTCCGGATTCACCCGAACGCTCCTGATGACCCTTGGACAGAAGCGCCGGGATGAATCCCGGCCCACATCCGGCAAGGCTCGACGCTTCGAGGCGCTCGCCGCAGTGCCGCGATCCGGCGAAAGACCCGGGCGCATTCGCCCCAGCCCCCAGCCCCGCTTTTGAAAGTCAGCCACCGTCCCGCCTATCCTGCACCGGCACGCAACCGGACACCGCCATGCCCCTGTCAGTCAGCGAGATCTTCGGCGCCTTCGTGCGTCACGCGGGCGGATTGATCGGGCGAGTCCTCGTGCATGCCTTGGGCCTGCTCATCCTCGGGATGGCGCTCAACCTGGCCTTGCTGGCTTACCTGGTGCCGGGCCTGCTGGAGGCCTGGCAGGCGGGCCAGTGGTTGAGCCTCGCCGGCACCGCCGTGCTCCTGCCGTTGCTCTTGCTGGTGCTGCCGCTGTACCTGGTACTGGGTTATCGGCTGGGCCTGGCCAGCGCGATCGACTATGCCTGGACCGAGTTGGGCGGTCCCTTGCGCAGTTTCATCGCCGAGCGCGTGGTGGCAGGCGTGCAGGGCAGGGTGCCGGAGCGGCTCGGCAACCTGGCGCCGACACTGGGCGATTTGAAGGCGGCGCTGGCTTCCCGGCCCTGGATCGTCCGCAAGGTGGTGACCCTGCTGCTGGCACGAGTGCCCTTCGCCGACGCCCTGGCCGAACCGGCGGTTCGCGAAAGACTCGAGGCGGCCGACGGTCGCGGCGTGATGCAGACCATCATCGAGCAGCGCCTCGGCCAACTGAGCGTGCCGGGATTCGGCTGGGCTGCGCTGGTGCTGCTGGCTTTCATCAACGCGGGCGTGATCGTGCTGCTGGCGCGTTGATCTTCAAACCGGTGAATGCAGGCGCTCCAGCAGTGCCTGCAGGTAGCGGTGTTCGACGTTGAGTTCGCGCCGGCGCTCCCGGTAATCGGGGCAGAGCTGCGCCACATGCGCCCAGAACCTCGGACCATGGTTGCGTTCGCGGAAATGCGCCAGTTCGTGCACCAGCACGTACTCTGCGAGTGACTCGTCGGCGAACGCGAGCGCCAGGTTCAGCGAGACCACGCCCTGCGGCGACAGGCTGCCCCACAGGCTGCGCATCGGCCGTATGCGGAGCTGCTGGCAACGTGCGCCGAGCAGCGGCTCGTAGTCGGCCAGCCAGGCGCGTGATCGGGCAGCGAGCCCCTCGCCCAGGCCCGCCACGATCAGCCGGCGCACGGCGCGCGCTGCCGAGGGTCCTTCGGGCACGCGGCAGCGTAGCGCATCGTCGCCGACTACCAGGCGCGCCGGCCCGGTCTCGAAGTGCAGCGGCAGCAGGCGGCCGAACCACGGCACCCGCCCTGGCCAGCGCGGGTCCAGCGCGAGATGGGCGCGGGCGCGCTCCTCGACCTGGCGATGGGCGCGCACCGTGCTCTCGACCCAGGCGCGGTGCTGCTCGAAAAAGTCGACGGCGAGCGCGGCGGCCACGCCCTGCGGCCAGACCATGCGCACGCTGTTGGTGCCGACGGAGAGCCTGAGTCGCCGCCCACGCGCCGGCCGCTCGAGCACGAGTGGGAAGCCGAGCACGGACTCGGGCAGCGCAGCGGCAGCGGCAGCGCTTGGCGCGCGCCGGATCAGCAGTCGTGAGCCGGAAGCCATCAATCGACGGGCGGGAAAAGTTCCATCAGCCGTTGCAGCAGCTCGCGCAGCTCGCCGCTCATCAGTGCAAATTCGGCGTCACGCAGGCTGGCCTCGTCGGCCTCGCCACCGGCCTCGACGCGATCGGTGACCACATCGAGGAATTTGAGCTTGCGCAGCTTCAGGCGCGCGTCGAGCACGAAGGCGATGCGCTCGGCGTAGACCAGCGCGAGCTGGCTGATCTGCTGGCCGGAGCGCGCGTGATCACGGATCTCGTCGGCGGTCAGGTCGTGGCGTCGGCAGCGGATCACGCTGCGCTCGTCGGCCGGATCCTTGAACTCGCACTCGTCGCCCAGCTCGAAGCCATCGGGCAGATCGCCCGAGAGCAGCCACTCGGTCAGCGCCAGAGCCACGGGCCGATCGCTGGCCCAGGGGCGTGCCGGCAGGCGGCCGAGGCCGTCGCGCAAGGTGGAGGCCAGCCGTTCGGCGGCCTTGTCGCTGGCGCTGTCGATGGCCAGCACACGCAAGGACTGGTCCCAGTAGGCCTGGGTGCGCGCGCGGCGGATGAAGGCGCGCGGCAGCAGTTCGCCCAGGGCCTCCTCGCGGAACTCGGTCCGTAGGCGCTTGCCCGGCTTGCGGCCGGTCTTCTCCTCGTGCTTGGCCACCTTTTCGGCGATGGCGTCGTTGACCACCTGTGCCGGCAACAGGCGCGACTCGGCGCCCAGGCACAGCAGCGTGGCTTCGCCCACGGTGTGGGCCAGCGCCTCGCCCTGCGCGAAGGGCGGCACGAAGCCCTGGGTCTCGAGCTCGAGCGGACCGGGGCTGCGCAAGGGGCGCTCGCCGAGGCCGGCAGCAAGGTCGTCGGGCGCCAGCGTGTAGTCGGCGGGCAGGCGGAGCAGGCTGAGATTCTTAAACCACATGGATGCGGGGAAACTCCTTGCTTGGGGGTTCGGCGGCCGGCTCGCCTGCGAGCCACGCATGGACGTCGGCAGCGGCTCCGCCGCGCGCACCCAGGCCGGCGAAATCGAAGATCTCGCGATCGGCGAGCTGCGACGGTTTGACGTTGGCGATCGAACGGAAGATCTGCTCGATGCGGCCGGGATGCTGGCGCTCCCAGTCGACGAGCATCTGCTTGATCACCTTGCGCTGCAGGTTCTCCTGCGAGCCGCACAGGTTGCACGGGATGATCGGGAAATCGCGCAGCACCGCATAGTCCACCAGGTCCTCTTCGGCGACGTAGGCGAGCGGGCGGATCAGCACATTGCGACCGTCGTCGGAGAGCAGCTTGGGCGGCATCGCGGCCAGGCGGCCGCCGTGGAAGAGATTCAGGAACAGCGTCTCGACGATGTCGTCGCGATGGTGGCCGAGCGCGATCTTGGTCATGCCCTGCTCGGCGGCGAAGGTGTACAGCGCGCCGCGGCGCAGCCGCGAGCACAGGCTGCACATCGTCTTGCCCTCGGGCACCACGCGCTTGACCACGCTGTAGGTGTCCTGCTCGAGGATGTGAAAGGGAATGCCAAGGGTGCGCAGGTAGTTGGGCAGCACATCCGCCGGGTAGTCCGGCTGCTTCTGGTCCATGTGCACGGCGACCAGTTCGAAGTCCACCGGCGCGCGGCGCCGCAGTTCGATCAGGATGTCGAGCAGCGCATAGGAATCCTTGCCGCCGGACAGGCAGACCATCACGCGGTCACCGTCCTCGATCATCTGGTAGTCGGCGATCGCCTGCCCGACCTGGCGACGCAGGCGCTTGACGAGCTTCTGCTGGTTGACGGAAAGCAAGGCGCGCTCCGGCGGTGGCCGCGGGGGCGCGGATTCTAGCCTGCATTGGGCGAGGTGCTTGCGGTGCATCGGATGCGAATCGTAGACCAGGGGGCAGGGGGCAGGGGGCAGGGGGCAGGGGGCTGCCGGTGGCGCGAAGTGAGGCTGGACAGATCAACTTGCCCCCTTTCCCCCGCCCCTTCCCCTTTCTCGGTGCTCGATCGAAATCACCGCAGGGGCGGCTTTCTGCCGCTCATTGCGTGCCTCGGCGTGCACGCCGCGCCGTGCACGGAATACACTGATGGCGTCTGCCCGACTGCCGCCGCCATGTCCGAACCCGTCGATCCCGCCGCCATCGCCCGTCGCCTGGCCGAACTGAAGATGGAGCACCGGGATCTCGACGCGATGATCGCGCGCGTCTCCGCCGATCCCGGTGCCGACGAGCTCGCAGTCAAGCGCATGAAGAAGCGCAAGCTCCGGCTCAAGGACATGATCGCGTTGCTGGAGAGCCGGCTGATCCCGGACCTGGATGCGTAGACGATCCTCGTAGGAGCGCCCTCCGGGCGCGAATGGCCGCGCCGCAATCGACATCGCGCCCGGAGGTCGCTCCTGCAGTCGAGGCACGGTCCGCAGCTTGCGCTTTGCCCCAACCCTTGGCGCAACCGCCCGCCGTGCCCATAATCGCGGCCCCCTTTCGCCCGCCGAGCCAGTCCAGCCGATGGAGCGCTTCTTCGAGTTCGTCGCCAACCATTCGATCCTGTGGTCGATCTTCGCCGCGCTGCTGATCGCGTGGGCCATGCTCGAGTGGAAGCTGCGTGGTCGTGCTGGCTTCGATCTGTCCAGCTTCGACTTCACGCGCAAGCTCAACGCCGGTGGCGCGCTGCTGATCGACCTGCGGCCCAGTGCCGATTTCGATCGTGGCCATATCCGCGGCGCGAAGCACCTGACCCCTTCGCAGGTCGACCCCGGCGCGAAGGAGATCGCCAAGGCCAAGGATTCGGCGGTGCTGCTGTACTGCCAGAGCGGCGTGCAGTCCGTCGAGGTGGCTGACAGATTGCGCAAGGCCGGATTCGCCCAGGTCTATTCGCTGAAGGGCGGCGTGGCTCAGTGGTTGCAGGACCAGATGCCGCTGGAAAAGGGCAAGGGTCGCTGAACGGGATACCTTGCCATCGAACCCCGCCGCGCCGCCGGGCTCGTTCGGGGACGATGCGGGCAACACCGCTTTAACGTTCTTTAGCGCGCTCGCGACATGACTTCCGGCATGCTTGGGCCATGCCAACGCGCAACCGGCTTATTGGGAGGCCATCGATGATGTCGAAACTGATCCGTTCGCTGCTGCTCGGCGCAGCCTTCGTGCTGGCGGTCTCGCCGGTGGTGGATGCGCGCGAGCGCAAGGACAAGAAGGAGATGACGGTCAGCAAGAGCGGCCGCGTCGACAAGGAGCCCAAGGGCAGCGCCAAGTTCGGCAAGGCCTTCGAGAAGATCGTCAAGGCCTACGATGCCGAGGAGTACGACAAGGTGCTGGCCGAGCTCGACAAGCTCGATACGCCGAAGGCGCTGCCTTACGAGAAGGCCAAGATCGAGCAGATCCGCGGTTTCGTGTACTACAACCAGGACATGATCCCGGAAGCCATCACGGCGATGAAGGCGGCGATCGCGACCGACGCGCTCGGCAACACCGAGCACTTCCAGCTCAAGCTGACGGTCGCCGAGCTGTACCACATGAACGACCAGTTGCCGGAATCGGCGGTCGCCTTCGACGACTGGCTGAAGGACGCCGACACCGTCAGCGGGCGCAACTGGGCGCTGCAGGCGAAGAACTACTACGACCAGGACGACTACGAGAAGGCCCTCGAGTACATCGACCAGGCCTTCGCGACCGGCGAGAAGCCGGAGAAGGCCTGGCAGCAGATGAAGGCCAACGCGCTGCTCTCGCTCGAGCGCACCGACGAGGCGATCGCCTTTGGCCAGACCGTGCTCGCGGCCAACCCGGACGATCTCGAGTTCAGCAACTTCCTGTCCGCGCTGCTGGTCGATGCCGGCCAGCACGCCCAGGCCATCACGATGCTGGAAGGCATCCGCAGCCAGGGCAAGATGGACAAGGAAAACCTCTACAACAATCTCTACGCCGCCTATCGCGAGTCCGATCGCGCCAAGGAAGCGGCTGCGGTGTTGCTGGAGGGGCTCGACAAGGGCATCGTCAGGCCGGTGAAGGAGCGTTACCTGCAGGTGGGCGAGGCCTTCTACGACTCCGAGGACCTGCCGAACGCGCTGGCGAATTTCCGCAAGGCCGCCGAACTGTCACCCGAAGACGGCACGCCCGACCTGTACGCCGGCCAGGTGCTGCTCGACCAGGAAAAGCCGCAGGAGGCGCGTTCGGCCTTCGCCGCGGCCATCCAGAAGGGCAACCTGCGGCAGATGGGCAATGCGTATTACCAGCTCGGCATCGCCGAACTGGACAGCAACAACGAGGCGGCCGCGGTAGCCGCGTTCAAGAAGGCCCAGCAGTACCCGGAGTCGCAGAAGAACGCGGCCCAGGCGCTGAAGTCGATGGGCTACTGAGGGTGTGCGTCCACCCTTCCCTTGTGGCGCGGGATGGCACTGGTGTAGTGTCCCGCGCTCTTCCGGGGAGGGTCCGGCAGTGCGCGCGAGCGCCGCTGTCCGGGACTGACGGGCGCACCTGGCATAGGCATTCAACGGTGGCGGGACGCTGATGGCTGCGAATTCCAATTCCCAAGGGCCCAAGGGCCTCAACTTCCGTCGCGTGATCGCTGTTGCGGTCACCTTGACGGTCCATTCCATCATGGTCGGCCTGCTGCTGTTGCCGACCAAGGCGCCCCCGGGTATCGAGAAGCCCCAGGAGAACGTCATCGAGGTGGTGTTCATGGAGCCACCGCCGCCGCCGCCGCCGCCGCCGCCGCCGCCCCCGCCGCCGCCGCCTGCTCCTCCCAAGATCATCAAGCTCGAGATCAAGGAGCAGCCGAAGATCGAGGAGCCGCCGCCTGAGCCGCCCGAGGTGATGGCCGATGTCATCACCGACGACGCCGAGGGTGTGGCGATTGCCCCGCCGGCCCCGGTGATCGAGCGCGGCGACGGTCCGCGTGAGGTGGCACCGTCGGTCGACATGTCGATGATGCGCGCGCGTCCGCCGCGCTATCCGCCGGCGATGCTGCGTCGTGGCATCCAGGGCGAGGTCATGCTGCGCATCCTCGTCGGCGCCGACGGCCGTCCCGAGAAGATCGAGGTCGAGAAGTCGAGCGGCCATCGCGAATTCGACCGCTCGGCGATGCAGGCCGCGAAGAACTGGAAGTTCAATCCTGGTGTCCGTGACGGTGCAGCCTTCTCCGGCTGGGCGCTGGTCCCGGTGCGCTTCACCCTCGCTGACTAAGGTACGCCACGATGCAAGACGAGCTTGCCACCACGCCGGCGACGGCCCCCGCGGACGCCATGCCGGCGACCGACCCGGCCATCGACGCCTCCGCAACGGCGCCGATGAGCGCGGGAGAAGCCCTCCCCCCTGCCGATCCGGCCAGCCTCGATGTGTCCTCGGCCCTGCCCGAAGGCATGGATCGACTCGATTTGCTGATGGGCAACACCGACTCGCTGGCCCTGACCAAGATGGGTTTTGCCCACCTGGTGCAGCACGCCGATGCGGTCGGCCTGATGGCCTTCACCGTGATGGCGGTGATGAGCGTGCTGGTGTGGTACTACGTGCTCTACAACTTCCTGCGGCTGTGGGTCGTGCGCTCGCGCGCCGACCGCGTCATCACGGCCTTCTGGGAGTCGGGCTCGCCGCGTGAGGCAATGGGCTTCCTGCGGGCGCAACCCGAGATCGAGCCCTTCAGCAAGATCGCGATCGACGCGGCCTTCGCGGCAGAGCACCATTCCGATGCCCTCGGTGGCCGCATGGCCGAGGCCTTGAGCCGCCACGAGTTCATCGACCGCGCGGTGCGCAGTGCCATCACCCGCGAATCGCATCGTTTCGACAGCGGCCTGACGCTGCTGGCTTCGGTCGGTTCGACCGCGCCCTTCGTTGGCCTGTTCGGCACCGTGTGGGGCATCTACCACGCGCTGATCAACATTGGTGCGACCGGTGAAGCCACGCTCGACGTCGTCGCCGGCCCGGTCGGCGAAGCGCTGATCATGACCTGCATCGGCCTGGGTGTCGCCATTCCTTCGGTGCTCGCCTACAACTACTTCGTGCGCAGCAACAAGGCGATGATCGCGCGCTTCAATGCCTTCGGCCACGACCTGCTGGACTACTTCGCCACCGGTGCGCGCGTGCGTGCGCAGCGCTACGGCACGAAGCAGCACGTTCCCAGCGCCGGCTGAGTCTTTCAGGAGAATTCCCATGGGTATGAGTACGGGCGGCGGCGGTGGCGGCCAGCAGAACCCGATGACCGACATCAACACGACGCCGCTGGTCGATGTGATGCTGGTGTTGCTGATCATCTTCATGATTACGGCGCCACTGATGCAGAACAAGGTGCCGATCTCGCTGCCGGAAGCGCCGAACGAGCCCGATGCCGCCGAGGAACGGGCGGTCGTCGTGAACGTCCAGGACAAGGGCGCCGGATTCGTCCAGTACTACTGGGTCGACGATCCGGTCAGCCTCGAAGGTCTCGAGGCGCGCCTGGCGATCGAGGCGGCCAAGAAGCCGCAGCCGGAGATCAAGATCCGCGGCGACCGCGGCGTGCACTACAAGCATGTGCGCATTGCGCTGGATGCAGCCAAGCGCAAGGGCATCAGCAAGATCGGATTCGTGACCGCGCCGGGCGAGTGACCGGACGGGCAGCCAGGAGTACGCAAAAATGGGTATGAGTGCAGGTCCTTCGAGCGGTGGCGGCGGCAGTTCGCCGATGGTCGACATCAACACCACGCCGCTGGTCGACGTGATGCTGGTGCTGCTGATCATCTTCATGATCACGGCGCCGCTGTTGGCGCACAAGGTACGCATCAACCTGCCGCAGCAGTCGACCAATCCGGCCGACAAGAGCCAGATCGAGCAGAAGCGACTCGAACTGGTCGACCTCGGTGGTTTCGTCGAGTACCGCTTGAACAACGACCCGATCAGCCGGGAAATCCTCTTTGCCGAATTCCGCGAGGAAGGCCGCAAGATCAAGGACGACCAGCCCGAGTACAAGATCCAGGCCGACGAGACCGTTCCCTACCAGGTCCTCGCCGAGATCCTCGCCGCGGCCCGCCGCTCGAAGATCGAGCGCATCGGCTTCGACAACCTGGCGACGCCTTCGGGCGGAGTCGGCGCGCCGCCACCCGCGGGCGGCTGAAGCGCCTCGCCGCTCTGCAAGAAAGGAAAACGCCGGGCAACGCCCGGCGTTTTCACGTGGGCCAGGCGTCGGCCTGGCGCAAGATCAGGCGCTGGTCGCTGCCAACAGCGGCGATGGAATGCCAGCGAAATGATGGCGCCGCATCCAGATCGGGCAGCGCTGGCATGAGGAATGCGCCACGCGCGTCAGCACCCAGTAGCCGCGGCGCGACATAGAGCAGCAACTCGTCGGCGAGGCCGGCGGCAACGAAGGCGCCGGCCAGGCGTGCTCCCGCTTCCACCAGTATCTCGTTGTCGCCGCGCGCGGCCAGTGTTTCGGCCACGAGGCGCAAGGGCACGCGTCCGCCCTCCAGCGGCAGGCTGAGGTGCTCGACATGCGCTGGCGTCACGGGCGGCGGTAGCTGCGGGCCTGTGACCCACAACACCGGGCCCTCGATGCCGAGCAGTCGCGCGTCGGCCGGCATGCGCCCTAGCGGATCGAGCACCACCCGTTGCGGCATCCGCCCGATCGGGCCGGGCAGGCGCACATCCAGGCGGGGATCGTCGGCGAGCACGGTACCGATTCCGGTCAGCACACTGCTCGAGCGTGCACGCCAGCGCTGGACATCGTCGCGGGCGGCGGCGCAGGTGATCCACTGGCTGCGCCCGTCGGCGAGTGCGGTGCGTCCGTCCAGGCTCATGCCCAGCTTGATCCGGATCCAGGGCCGTCCGCGGCGTACGCGGGACAGGAAGCCCAGGTTCAGCTCCTCGGCTTCGACACGACACAGGCCCCTGTCGACCTCGATGCCGGCCGCGCGCAGCCGCGCATAGCCGGCACCGTTGACTTCGGGATAGGGATCATCGGAGGCCACGACCACGCGCGCGATCCCGGCCGCGACCAGCGCGTCCGCGCAGGGCGGGGTGCGGCCATGGTGCGCGCAGGGTTCGAGGGTGACGTAGGCAGTGGCGCCGCGTGCTGCGCTGCCGGCTGCCCGGAGCGCCATGACTTCGGCGTGCGGCCCGCCGGCGCGTTCGTGCCAGCCCTCGCCGACCACCCGGTCGCCATGGGCAAGCACGCAGCCGACGCGAGGATTGGGATGGGTGGTGTCGAGCCCCCGGGCCGCCAGTTCGAGGGCCCGGAGCATGTGGCGGCGGTCGCCGTAGCACCGCCACCAGCGCTCTGCGTCCCTCCGGGGCCTCCTGAGGCCTTGAATCGCGCCGGCGTGAAGTCTGCCGGTGCCGCATTGCCCGCGCCGGCGCCGGCATATTGCATGGCCGGCTGGCGCCTGCCGAGGAACCAGCGTACGGCGAAGAAGACCGCCGCGCCGCCGCGGTCCACCGTGAAGGCGACATCGCTGCGGTAG
>JANJUH010000150.1 GCA_024710675.1 Lysobacterales bacterium | reverse complement strand
TGGGAACTGCGAATGCCGGAAGTGCAGCAGGGCGATGCCTTCATCGCCGCGCAGCACGTCTGCCATGTACAGGTAGCTGATGCCGTCGGAGAAGGCGCCGAAGTAGCTGGCCGGCCAGCCAAACGCACTCAGCAGGAGCAGCAATCCGAGCAGCAGGGCGAACGCGGCGCAGCTGACCAGCGGTCGCACGCCGCTGCGCCAGTTGCTCACGCCCGCACCTGGTAATCGCCCTCGATCACCCATTTGTAGCTGGTGATCTCTTCGAGCCCCATCGGGCCGCGGGCGTGCAGGCGTTGCGTCGACACCGCGATTTCGGCACCCAGGCCCAACTGGCCGCCGTCGGTGAAGCGTGTGCTGGCGTTCCAGTAGACGGCGGCCGAATCGATGCGTTCGAGGAAAAGGCGTGCGAGTGCCTCATCGGCGGTCAGGATGCCGTCGGAGTGACCGCTCGAATGGGCCTCGATATGGGTCATGGCCTCCTCGGCGCCGGCGACAACGCGCACCCCCAGCACGAGCGACAGCCATTCGGTGTCGAAGTCTTCCGGGCCTGCTGCTGCCGCATCGACACCCGGCAGGCCCTGCGCCAGCCGGAGTGCAGCGGGATCGCAGCGAAAGCGGACGCCATCGGCGGCGAGTGTGCGGAAGACGGCCGGCAGGAAGTCGGCGGCGACGGCGGCGTGGACCAGCAAGGTATCCAGCGCATTGCAGACCGTGGGCCGTTGCACCTTGGCGTTGCGGATCACCGACAGGGCGCGTTCGAGATCGGCCGCGGCGTCGACATAGAGATGACAGATGCCGATGCCGCCGGTGATCACCGGGATGCGGCTCTCCTGGCGGCAGAAGGCGTGCAGGCCGGCGCCGCCGCGTGGCACGACGAGGTCGACCAGGTCGTGCTGCGCCAGCAGGAGCCGGGTCGATTCGCGATCGACGGCATCGACGAACTGCACAGCGTCCTCCGGCAGTTCGCTGCTGACCAGGGCCGCGCGGACGCTCGCCGCGAGCGCCCGGTTGCTGTCGATGGCCTCCTTGCCGCCGCGCAAGAGCACGGCATTGCCACTGCGGATGGCCAGGGCGGCGACGTCGACCGTGACATTGGGCCGCGACTCGTAGATCACCGCGAGCACACCGAGCGGCACGCGGCGGCGGTGGATCTTCAGGCCGTTGCCGAGCTCACGTGCGTCAAAGGTGGCGGCGAGCGGATCGGGCAGGGTGGCGATGTGCTCGACATCGCGCGCCATCGCCTCGATGCGGGGCGGATCGAGCAGCAAGCGATCGAGCAGGGCACCATCCAGCCCGGCGGCGCGGCCGCGGGCAAGGTCTGCTTCGTTGGCTTTCACGATGGCCGCTGTATCGGCGCGCAGGGCCTCGGCGAGCGCATGCAGGAAGTCGCGGCGCTGGGCGTCGTCGGCTCGCGCCAGCGCTCGGGTAGCGCCGCGGGCGGCCTGCGCCTGGGCACGAATCAGCTCGGTCATAACATCACCAGGTCGTCGCGGTGGATGAATTCGGCGCCGAAATCGTAGCCGAGCACGCCTTCGATCTCTTCCGAGCGACGCCCGGCGATGCGACGCAGCTCGCCGGCGCCGTAGTTGGCGATGCCGCGCGCGAGCGCCCGGCCGTTCTCGTCGTGGACCGTGACGGTATCTCCGCGCTCGAACTCCCCGTCCACCGAACGCACGCCGACGCCGAGCAGGCTGGCGCCGCGTGACAGCGCGCCGGCGGCGCCGCCATCGACGCGCACCCCAACGCCGGTGCGCAGTCCGCCGAGGATGTAGCGCTTGCGCGCCTCGCGCGGCGGCGTCAGCGAAGTGAAGCGCGTGCCTTCGTCGCTGCCCGCGACCAATCGAGCCAGCACACCAGGATCGCCACCGTTGGCGATGACCACTTCGGTGCCGCCGCGGCGGGCGATGTCGGCGGCGCGCAGCTTGGTCAGCATGCCGCCGGTGCCGAGCGCACCGGCCCGACCGCCGGCAGCCTGCCAGAGCGCGTCCGGAATCGTGGCTTCCTCGATACGGCGGACCAGCCGGGCCTGCGGATGCAGCCGCGGATCGGCGTCGTACAGGCCGTCCTGGTCGGTCAGCAGCACCAGCAGGCGGGCGTCGACGAGTCCGGCGACCAGCGCAGAGAGCTGGTCGTTGTCGCCGACGCGGATCTCCTCGGTGGCTACGGTGTCGTTTTCGTTGACCACCGGCAGCACGCGCTGGCGGAACAGCTCCTCGAAGGTGCGGCGCGCGTTGAGATAGCTGCGCCGGCGCTCGATGTCGGTGCGGGTCAGCAGTACCTGGGCGACACGCTGTCCGTAGTAGCCGCAGAGTTCACCGTAGAGCGCCATCAGTCGCGGCTGGCCAACCGCCGCCAGCATCTGCTTGGCGGCAACGCGGCGCTCACCGGGGGCAATCCCGAGGGCTTCGCGACCTGCGGCAACGGCTCCGGAGCTGACCAGGACGAGCTCATGGCCGGCCGCGACCAGTCGCGACAGGGTCTTGGCGTATTCGAGCAGGCGCGGCGCCGACGGGCGCCCGCCTTCGGTGGCCGTGGAAGTGCCGAGCTTGACAACGAGGCGCATCGGTCCGGTGGGCAGTCGGGGAGCGCAAGTCTAGGGGTGGCGAGGGTCGAGTGTGCGCTCGGGAGGCGCCTGTTCGCTGCGAGATCGGCCCCATCCTGGACTCTGCAAAGTCAGCTCCGGAGCGATGTGGGAGCGCGCCTGACGCGCGACTTCCACACCTCGAGTTCGCGCCACGAGGGCGCTCCCGCGGCGGACGGGCGATCCTCATCACGCTCCGGGTCGCAGCACCTTCCGTTTGCCGATGTGGCGGCGCAAGGCTCCGCTCAGTAGCTGACCTGCACCCGTGCCTGCAGTCCGTCCGGTTCCAGGCTCAGGCCACGGCGGTCGGCGTCCACCTTCACGTAGTTGGCCATCAGGCGGACATGGCGGTTCAGGTACCAGTTGACGCCCACAGTGACGTTGGTGGCCGAGCCTCCCGCGAGCATCGAGTCGTCGAGATCGAGCCGGCTGAATCGCGCCGCCAGTTCGATCGCTTGCTCGTCGTCGCCAAGGGCCGGGCCCTCGAGCAGTCCGTCCTTGTAGCCGCGCTTGTGGCCGCTCGGGAACCAGCTGGCATCGAGGTACCAGCCGTCGAGGCTCAGATCGTTCGCCACCGATCGCTCCAGGCGGGCATTCATGTACTCGGACTTGAGCAGCCAGGGCCCCTTGATCCAGAGCGCCTCGAGGCCCAGCCGGTTGATCCGTTCGACGCCGGCAATGCCGCCGGTGTCAAGGCGCTGTGCCGAGATCCCGCTCAACTCGGTACGCGAGCGGAAGCGCGCGGTTTCGTCATCGGGAGATTCGCTCGCCAGGGAAAGGCCGAGGTGGCGGGTTTCCTCGCCGCTGTTGACCGGATCGAAGCCGATGCGCGCGGCCAGGCCCTCGCCCTGGAGGCGACCACGCAGGTCGCCGCCGTGCCCACTGAGATCGAAGCGCCACGGGCCCTGCGCGTAGCCGTATCCGACACCGATGCGCCGCGCCAGCGCCAGGCTCCCTGGCATCGCCTGTTCCATGAACAAGAGGCTGCGGTTGCTCATCAGCTCGTCAAGGTAGCCGGGCTGCTTGTACTGGCCGAGCCGAACGCTGTGGCCGCCGCCGCGCCAACGCAGGTAGGCATCGGTCCAGGCATTCGAGGCGAGGTCGAACTCGAGCTTGGCATCGAAGCCGCCGGGCGCCTTGATGCCCAGCGTGGTACGGGCCCGGCGCATGCCGCCCAACTGGGTATCGCCGCTGTCTTCGTAGATCCTCAGCCAGTCGTACTGGAAAGTCCCGCCCGGCTGGAACGACCAGCCTTGCTCGGCGATGGCGGCGTCGGTCGCGATCAGGAGGGGGATGCAAAGGACGAGCGGGCGAGCATTCATCGATCGGTTTCTCATGACGGGATGGCGACGATCATGTGACTTCAAGATGACAGCGCAATGACATGCATCGCATCAAAACGTCACACAGGTCCTGGGCGAGGGGGTGAAGCGCGAGATCCCTGGTCGTGTGTCATATCGCTGCAACATGATCGCCACAGAATGGTCGTCAGGCCTCTGAATGGAAGTTCCCCATGAAAACGCTGAAGTTGTCCCTGCTGTCCACGACGCTCCTGGCCCTGGCCGCCTGCGGCGAGCGCAGCGCCCCGCAGGGCGAGTCCGCTGCGACTCCCGCGACACCGGCCCCGGCCGCAGCCCAGGTCGTCCAGGTCGATGGCTCGAGCACCGTCTACCCTAACACCGCGGCGATCGCCGAGGAGTTCCAGAACGCCAACCAGGGCCGCTACAAGGTCACGGTCGGCGTCTC
>JANJUH010000145.1 GCA_024710675.1 Lysobacterales bacterium | reverse complement strand
CGAAGATCGCCCAGGCCTCCTGCTGGTCATGCGAGAGGCCGTCCCACACCGGCCGCACGACGCCGGTGGCCAGGTCCATCACGTGCAGCACGGTCTTCTCGCGCACGCGCTTGACGAAGGCCAGCTGCTTGCCGTCCGGCGAGGGCTGCGGGCGCACCGCGCCACCGGGCGATTGGATCAGGTTCTCGATTTCGCCGGTCTGCCGATCGAGGCGTCGGATCGCGTAGATCGTCTCGTGCGGGTTCTTGTTGTATTGGAAGGTGGGACCGGCGGTGACGTCCTCCGAGAAGTACACGTAACGGCCGTCCGGAGACACCGCGGGCTCGCCCTGGTCCTGCTGGTCGTTCTTTTGCTTGGTCAGTTGCAGGCCAGCGCCGCCGGTCTTGTGGATCAGCCAAAGCTCGCCGGCACCCAGCGAGCGCTGGCCGGTGAAATGCTTGCGGCCGATCAGGTAGTCGCCGTCCGGCGTCCACACCGGATTGTTGTAGAGGCGAAAGTCCTCCTTGGTGACCGCCTTCGGCTCGCCGCCCTCGACCGGCATGCGCCAGAGGTTGTGGCCGCCGCCGCGATCGGAGGAAAAGGCAATCTCCTTTCCATCCGGCGAAAAGCGCGGCTGCACTTCCCAGGCCGGTCCACCACTGATCCGCCGTGCGCTGCCGCCCTCGATGGGCATCAGGTAGAGGTCGCCGAGCAGATCGAAGACGATTGTGCGGCCATCGGGCGAGACATCGAGATTGAGCCAGGTGCCCTCCTCGACCGTGAATCTCACGGTCTTGCCGGGCATCGCCGTCTGCACGTCCCATTTCTTCGATTCTTCGGCCTTCTTGGCTTGTCCCGCAGCGGGAACGAGGGCGATCAGCAAGGCGAGAGCGAGGCGCATCGGCGGCTCCAGGAGACCAAAGGCGGCGATGGTAGCAGCGACCGTCGCCGCAAACCGAGACCGATGGTGATGCGGTGCACGCACCCACCGGGTCGCCAAGCGACCGCGGTCTGGCGTGCTCTGGCGGGGCCGGCTTCATCCGGAGGCTCTTTCCGGAGCCGGCCGGATCAGGGGAGAAGCGTCGGGATGAATCCCGACCCACGAAAGGCAGCCCGGCACACCGGATCGGCCCGAAAGCTGGCCAAACCTCGCGTCCGGTGTGGGTCCGGCTTCAGCCGGACGCTCTCCATCCGACTCGCCCGAAGTCCACAAAAGCGTCGGGATGAATCCCGACCCACTGGAATCACGACCCAAACGCCGCCTTCGGCGCTCAATCGATCGGCGGATCCTCGAGCCCGGCGAAGGCCGCGGTGAGCGCCCTGCCCCAGCCGTTGTGGATATGCTGGAAATAGGGGTGGTCGACATCCAGCCGCGAGTGGTGGTGCATCGCGAGGCCATCGGTGCGCACCACCGCCAGGTCCAGTGGCGGGCCGACCGAGAGATTCGAACGCATCGTCGAATCCATCGAGATCAGCACGCTCTTGGCGGCCACCTGCAAGCTGGAGTTGAAACGCAGCATGCGATCGAGGATCGGCTTGCCGTACTTCGACTCACCAATCTGCAAAAAGGGCGTATCGGCCGTGGCCTCGATGAAATTGCCAGCGGCGTAGATGCTGAACAGCCTTGGCCGCTCGCCGGCGACCTGGCCGCCGAGGATGAAAGAGGCGTTGAACTCCACGCCATGGTCCTTGAGCGCCCGCGAATCGCGCTGGTGGACCATGCGCAGCGCATCACCGACGCACTCTGCCGCGGCGTACATCGAGTCCACCTGCATCAGGTTGGGCGTGCCGTCCTCGGCATCGAGCCGACGCTTGAGCACCGCGACCACCGCTTGCGTGATCGCCAGGTTGCCGGCAGTGAGCAGCACCATCACGCGGTCATCCGGGCGCTCGAAGACCGTCATCTTGCGAAAACTGCTGATCGCGTCGACGCCGGCATTGGTCCGCGAGTCGGACAGGAACACCAGTCCTTCCTTCAGCACCACGCCCACGCAATAGGTCATGTCGGGGTCCTCGTCCGGGATGTCGGTGCGGTTCGCTGCGCTCACCGGCACCCTACCAAGGCACGCGCCTGCCCGCAGCAAGGATGCTACTGCTGCATCGCCTCGGCATTGCGCGCGATCAGCACCGCGACGTCCATGGACTCGGCGCCACCACCACGGCGCACGCCGCGCACCGGGGCGGCATCGAGGTAGTCGCGACCGACGGCAATCCGACAGTGGTCGCTGCCCGCGAGCCGCTGGTGACTGACATCGACCGACAGCCACACACGTTCGCGCGCGATCCAGACATCGGCCCAGGCGTGACTGGCGGCCTCTTCGCCTCTGCTGTCGACATAGCCACTGACATAGCGCGCCGGCAATCCCGCCATCCGGCAGGCGACCAGGAAGACATGAGCATGGTCCTGGCAGACGCCCTCGCCGAGTTCCAGCGCGTCGAGCGCGCTGTGGCCGACATCGGTGGTGCCGCGGCGGTAGCGCACGCGTTCGCAGATGCGTTCGGCGAGCCCGAGCAAGGCGCTGGCCCCGACGCGGCCGGGCGACAAGGTCGGTTCCAGCAGAGGCGCGAAGGCCGGCGCGGGTGTCGTCAGTGCCGTTGCGCCGGCATAGACGAGAGGAGCGAGACCGCCAGCGTCGGGCAGCGTGCTGTCGGCGCGCGCCGCATCGACGACACCCTCGGCGAGGATGCGGATCTCCTCGTGGGGCTCGTCGACGGCCAGCCAGTGGGTCAGGTTGCCGTGCGCGTCGAACTGCTCGTAGCGCCGTCCGGGTGTCGTGATCGTCCAGCGCAGCACGCGCTGGCCGCCATCGTTGCGTGGTGTGAGGCGCAAGGCCTGCACGCTGTGCTTGACGGGGTGGTCGTAGCGGTACACCGTCTCGTGGCGGATATGCAGCACGCGCGTGACCTCAGGAAGCCGAGACAAGGAAGTTGTCGGTCACGCCCAGCGCCACCGTGCGCACGCGCTGCTCGATGCGCTCGAGCAGCGCCGGGACGGCCTCGTCGGGATGATCGGCCATGCGCCCGAACTGCAGGTCGGCATGGAGGGCCCCGGCCAGTCGCTCGGTCTCGGCCGAGGCCTCGTTGCGCACCGCCGCCAGGCTGGTGACGACTTCGGACAGGCAGCGTCTGAGCGAGCGCGGGAAATCGCGCTGCAGCAGCAGGAGCTCGACCACCCGCCGCGGCGTCACGCTGTCGCGGAACACCCGGCGGTAGACCTCGAAGGCCGACAGCGCGCGCAGCAGCACGCTCCAGCTCGCCGCATCGCTGCCGCGCGCCTCGCTGCGCCAATGGCTCAGGACCAGGCGCGGGATGAAGTCGGCGCGCTCGAGGTAGATGCCGATCCGCGTGAAATGGAAGGCCTCGTCGCGCAACATGGTGCCGACCGTCACTCCGCGCGAGAGGTGCGAGCGGTACTTGACCCATTCGAGGAACTCGCCGCGATCGCGCTCGGCCGCGCCGCGCAGATCGATGTAGCTGGTATTGAGCGTCTCCCACATTTCCGCGGTGATGGTGCCGCGCACCGCTCGCGCGTTCTCGCGCGCCTCGCGCAGCAGCGAGACGATGCTGCCGGCGTGATCACGATCGGTGGCGAGGAAGGCGAAAGCGCGCTGCGGGTCAAGATCGCCGCACTGCCGCGCATAGGCCTCGGCGACGCCGAGCGCCTCCAGTGTCGCCCGCCAGCGCCAGGCCTGCGATGCTTCGCGGTGCGGCAGCAGCGAGCGGCGATAGAGCGAGTCGAGCAGGCGCGCGAGGTTCTCCGCGCGCTCGAGGTAGCGCGACATCCAGTACAGGTGATCGGCAGTCCGGCTCAGCATCGTCAGGCCTCGAGCACCCAGGTGTCCTTGGTCCCACCGCCCTGCGAGGAGTTGACCACCAGCGAGCCCTCGCGCAAGGCCACCCGGGTCAAACCGCCCGGCACGATCGTGACCTCGCGGCCCGACAGCACGAAAGGCCGCAGGTCCACATGGCGTGGCGCCAGGCCTTCCTCGACAAAGGTCGGGCAGGTCGACAGCGCCAACGTGGGCTGGGCAATGTAATGCGCCGGATTGGCCTCGATGCGGGCGCGGAACTCGGCGATCTCCGCGCGCGTCGCCTTGGGCCCGATCAGCATGCCGTAGCCACCGGCGCCGTGGACTTCCTTGACCACCAACTCCCCGAGATTGGCCAGCGTGTAGGCCAGATCCTCCGGCCGCCGCAGGATGTAGGTGTCTACGTTGTCGATCAGCGCCGCCTCGCCGAGGTAGAAGCGGATCATGTCCGGCACGTAGGGATAGATCGACTTGTCGTCGGCCACCCCGGTGCCGATCGCATTGGCAATGGTCACGCGGCCGGCGCGGTAGGCGCTGAGCAGGCCCGGCACGCCGAGGGTCGAGTCGGCCCGGAACACCAGCGGATCGAGGAAATCGTCGTCGATGCGGCGATAGATCACGTCGACCCGGCGCGGTCCGCGGGTGGTGCGCATGTAGACCACCAGGTCGCGCACGAACAGGTCCTGACCCTCGACCAGCTCGACACCCATCTGCTGGGCGAGGAAGGCGTGCTCGAAGTAGGCGCTGTTATAGGCACCGGGCGTGAGCACGACGACAGTGGGATCGGTCACGCCGACCGGTGCCACGCTGCGCAAATTGCCAAGCAGCACATCCGGGTAGTGCTCGACCGGCGCCACCGGGATCTCACCGAAGAGATCCGGGAACAGCCGCATCATCACCTTGCGGTTCTCCAGCATGTAGGAGACGCCGGAAGGCACGCGCAAATTGTCCTCGAGCACGCGGAAGCGGCCCTCCCCGTCGCGAACCACATCGATGCCGGCGATGTGCGCGTAGATGCCCTCGGCCACCGCGATGCCCTGCATCTCGGGCCGGTACTGAGAATTGCAGAGTACCGCTTCGGCCGGGACCACGCCGGCGCGCAGGATCTCCTGAGCGCCGTAGATGTCGCCGAGGAAGGCGTTCAGTGCCCGCACGCGCTGGCGCAGGCCCTCGGCGAGGAGTCGCCACTCGGCCGGCGCGATGATGCGCGGCACGATGTCGAAGGGAATCAGCCGCTCGGTACCCTCGGCTTCACCGTAGACCGCAAAGGTGATGCCAACCCGGTGGAACAAGGCATCGGCCTTGGCGCGCTCGTGCGCGAGGCGCTCCGGGGACTGCGCGCCCAGCCAGGCCGCGTAGCCGGCGCAATGAGCATGCGGACGCCCGTCGGTGGCGAACATTTCGTTGAAGGCATCCATGTCGCGAGGCTACTGCGAAATTCGTGCCAACGGGTCCGGGATCAATCAGCGGGCTGGCCGATACGGCTCCCCGGCCACCCTGCCCGCCATCGGTGCACGCCGTGCACCACGGCGAAGCGTCCGGTCTGCACGACGCACCGGAAACGCGCGTGGCCAGGGCGGCCGATGGTAGCGTAGAACCCATGCCCTGATCCCGAGGCGACACCCACCTTGCCTGCAACTGCTGCACGATCGCTGGACACGGGACGTACACGATCATGTTGCGCCTGATTCACAGCGCCGACTGGCATCTCGGCCAGAGCCTGCACGGCCACGATCGCCACGCCGAGCATGCGGCCTTCCTCGCCTGGCTGCTCGACACCTTGGTCGAACGCGCCGCCGATGCGCTGATCGTCGCCGGCGACATCTTCGATTCGGCCAATCCGCCGGCCGAGGCGCAGCGCCTGTACTACCGCTTCCTGGCCGAGGCGGCGCGGCGTTGCCCGGGCCTCGAGATCATCGTCGTCGCCGGCAACCACGACTCGCCGGCGCGGCTGGAGGCCCCGTCCGCGGTGCTGCACGCGCTCTCGGTGCATGTGGTCGGCCAGCATCGCGGTGGGGCGTTGCCGGCCATCCCGCTGCGTGGCCGCGATGACCAGATCTCTGCCCGCGTGCTGCCCCTGCCCTTCCTGCGCCCGGTCGAACTACCCGGGAGCGACTACGCGCAAGGCATCGCCGCGGCCTATCGCGCGGCGGTCGACGCCGCCCTGCCTGAGCTCGAACCCGGTGTCGCGCTGATCGCCACGGGCCACCTGCACGTCGCCGGCGGCGCGCTGTCGGAGGAATCCGAGCGGCGCCTCGTGGTCGGTGGCCAGGAGGCGATCGATCACGCGCTCTTCCCGCCCGAACTGGCCTACATCGCGCTCGGCCACCTGCATCGCGCGCAGGCGCTGGC
>JANJUH010000429.1 GCA_024710675.1 Lysobacterales bacterium | reverse complement strand
GCTGCTGGCGATCCTCGCGGTGCTGCCCAAGTACCGGCCACTGCGCGGCCTCGACCCCAACCACCTGCCGCCCGGCTTCAACATCATGTTCTTCGGCCACTTCGCCGAGCTGCCGAAGGAGCGCTTCTTCGAACTCTGGTCGGATGCGCTGCGCACCGATGCGGCGGTCTACGAGAACCTCGCCAACGACCTCTATTCGATCGGCATCTACCTGGCGCGCCACAAATACCCGTACCTGCGCCTGGCCTACCTCTTCTTCCTGACCGGTTTCCTGGTGGCCGGCTCTATCCTGATCGGACAGTTCTTCGGCGGCTGAGATCGCCCCGCCCGGAGTCGCTTGACGATCGTCAAGGCAGCCGGGCAGCACCCTCCTACACTGCCCTTAAGCCCTCTGGAACCCCCGAGGGTACAGATAGTGGAGGAGACTGATGAGCCCTCGAACCTATCCCGCACTGGCTGCGCTGGCGCTGGCCATCGGCAGCCTGCTCGCATCCAGTGCGCAGGCTGGCAGTTTCGTCTACGAGGGCAAGCTCGAGGACGGCGCCGCCGCGGCCAATGGCCGCTACGACTTCGAGATCCTGCCCTACACCGACGCCGCCCTCGGCGGCCCGGTCGCCTCGGCGATTCGCTTCGAGGGTATCGAGGTCAAGGACGGTCGTTTCCGCCTCGACTTCGAACTACCCGCCGAGGAGGCCGGGCAGCTCTGGCTCACCCTGGCGGTGCGCAGCCACGGCAGCGGTGCCGCCTACGCCGCCTTCCCAGGACGCACCAAGGCGGTCGCAGCCGGACCGATCGGCCTGTGCTGGAGCAGCACGGGTGACTCGAACACCGATCCCGCGGTGAACTTCCTCGGCACCACCGATGGCCAGCCGCTGGTGCTGCGGACCTTTAACGCGCGCAGCTTGCGGATCGAGCCGAGCAGTCTCACCTCCGGGACGCCAGCACTCCCGATCACCTCGAACACCATCGGGGGAAGTCATGCCAACCAGGTTTCCTCAGGCGTGCGCGGGGCCACGATAGGGGGCGGCGGAATACCGCTGGCGGCAGGTGACCCCATGTTTCCTTTTCCTGACCGTGGCCCGAACCGCGTGACCGACGCTTATGGCACGGTAGGCGGCGGACTGGACAATCAAGCGGGCAATGCGAGCGCCAACGTCACCGACAGCGCCCACGCTACCGTCGCTGGCGGCGTCGGGAACATGGCCCAAGGTTGGGCCAGTTCGATCGGAGGCGGGTCCAACAACCTGGCCAATGCCTCCTATAGCGTTGTTGCCGGGGGCTCAACCAACAAGGCCGACGGCAATTCCAGTACCGTGGCTGGCGGCGAGCAGAACCTTGCATCGGGCATGATGGCCACCGTCGGCGGTGGTGGATACAACGTGGCCATCGGCACTCAAAGCACTGTCGCGGGTGGCAACGTCAACTGCGCTGGGGCAAGTCTCTCCTGGGTCGGTGGCCAGAGAGGCAAGGTCAGGCCGGGCTGGGATCCAGGACCCAACGGAGCCTGCGGGGGCCTAAGCTACCCAGGAGGTGATGGAGACCGGGGAACCTTCCTTTGGGCCGACAGCCAGAACGTCGATTTCGTCTCCACCGGCACCAACCAGTTCCTGATTCGCGCCCAGGGCGGCATGGCCATCAACACCAATACCCCACGCGGAACCCTGACGGTGACCGGCACCGACAAGTGGAACCCGACCGTGGGCAATGGCTGGGGCGATTTCACGGTCGGCGACGCCACGCGCGGCCTCGGCATCGGCGTGGCGCTCAGTGGCGGCGGCGCCGGCGCGGTGCGTCTGTGGGCCAAAGGTGGCAACGAGCAGATCGTGTTCACCAATGCCACGCAGTACCCGACCTCGATCCTCTCCATCGGCGCCACCGGCCTGGTCGGCGTGCGGCGCAGCGCGTCGACCAACGCGCTCGAGGTCGAGGGCAATGCCTCCAAGACCACGGCCGGCGACTGGTTGGCCAACTCCGACGCGCGGATCAAGACCGAAGTCGCCCCGATCGAGAATGCGCTCGACCGCCTGATGCGCATCCGCCCCGTCAGCTTCCGCTACGACGAGGCCTATCGCGCCGCGCATCCGGATGTCGGCGACCGGATCTACTACAACGTCGTCGCGCAGGAGTACGCCGAGGTCTTCCCGGAGGCGGTGCAGGGCTCGGGCGAGTACCTGCCGGGCACGGAGAAATCCGCCGCCAACGAGGTACTGCAGGTCGATTTCCACCCGGCCAGCGTGCTGACCGTCGCCGCCGTGCAGGAGCTGGCCGCGAGGATGGAACTGGCCGAGCGCGAGAACCAGGCGCTGAAGGCCGAATTGGCCGAGTTGCGCGCCGCCGTCGCCGCCCTCGCCCGCAAGGACGAGCGCGCGGATCCGGAGCGCTGACATGGCCATTTCCATGGGCCTTGCCGCGCTGGTGCTTGCACTCGCGGGAGCCGACCCGACCCCGGCGACAGCTCAGTCTTACACGCTGCGCGAGTCACGCGTCGCCCCCGCCACTGCCGATGGCCGCTATGCGCTGAAGGAGGCGAGCGCCAGTGTCAAACCTGCGCCGACCACGCCCGATGGCCGCTTCAAGCTGGTCGAGATCCGCCAGCCGGCCGTCGGCTGCGATCCCTTCCCGGAGGTGCTGTTCGCCAACGGCTTCGAGTAGCTAGTGTCCTTCCCGCGCAGAGCGCGCTCCTATCTGAGGACCGCACCCCCGACCGTAGGAGCGCCCTTGGGCGCGATAGCGATAACGGCAAGCCCCTTCGCGCGCAGAGCGCGCTCCTACAGGTCCCGCGGGGACCGATGCCTTCCGTCGGAGCGCCCTCGGGCGCGATCGTTGCTCAGCCCGCTGCCGCCTCTCCCCGCATCTGCGCATACGCTGACAATGCCGCCTCGCGACTGGCCTTCAGATCGACGATCGGCGCCGGATAGCCGCGCACGCCGCCCAGGCTCCACGGCTGGTGGATGCGGTTCGGCGGCAACTTGGCCAGTTCGGGCACGAAACGGCGGACATAATCGCCGGCCGGATCGAAGCGCTCGCCCTGGGCGACTGGTGCGAAGATGCGGAAATATGGCGCCGCATCGGCACCACTGCCGGCAGACCACTGCCAGCCCTGGGTGTTGTTGGCGAGGTCGGCGTCGACCAGGGTGTCCCAGAACCAGCGCGCACCGTGCAACCAGTGATAGCGCAGGTTCTTGGTCAGGAAGCTGGCGACGATCATGCGCACGCGGTTGTGCATCCAGCCGGTTTCCCACAGTTCGCGCATGCCGGCATCGACGATCGGAATGCCGGTGCGACCGCGCTGCCAGGCTTCGAGCAATGCCGGGTCGGGCTCGGCCCACGGGAAACTGGCGAAGTTCGCGTTGAGCGGATCCTGCGGCGTGTGCGGATAGTGGTAGAGCAGGTGGTACCCGAAATCGCGCCAGCCCAGTTCGCGCAGGAAGTGCTCGTGGCGCACGCGCGCTTGCGGCCCCTGCCCGGCCAGCAGCGCATGGACGATCTGCCTGGGCGTGATCTCGCCGAAATGCAGGTGCGGCGAGAGACGCGAGGTGCCGGGCAGGTCGGGACGGTTGCGGTCTTCTGAGTAGTTGCCGGCGGCATGCTGCTGATAGCGAGCCAGCGCGGCATGGGCACCGGCCTCGCCGGGCTGCCAGACCGGGCCGAAGCCGCTGTCCCAGCGGATAGTCGGGAGCAGGCCGAGTTCGTCCAATGCCACCGAAGGCAGTTCGGGCGAGTCGATCCGGCTCGGCGCAGCCAGCGGCTCCAGCACATCGACCGTCGGCCACATCTTGCGCCAGTAGGGGCTGAACACACGGTAGGGCTCGCCGGCACCGGTCGCCACCGTCCAAGGCTCGGCAAGCAACTCGCCCGGGAAGCTCTCGGCGACCAGGCCCCGCCCACGCAAGACCGTCTTGATGGCCGTGTCACGCTCGCGCAGCGCCGGTTCGTAGACGCGATGCCAGTAAACCGCCTCGGCGCCGGTCTCGGCGACCAGTGCTTCGAGCGCCGCCAACGAAGGCCCGCGCCGGATCAGCAGCCGGCTGCCGCGGCGGCGCAACTCGCCATCCAGCGCCGCCAGGCTGTGGTGCAGCCACCAGCGCGTCGCCGCCCCGGGCTCCCAGGGCGCCTCCTCGTCCGGCGCGTGGATGTAGACGAGGACCACCGGACCGCCGCGCGCGCAGGCCGCAGCCAGCGCGGCATGATCAGCCAGACGCAGATCGCGACGCAGCCAGACGATGGACGCATTCATGGGCCAGGCCTCACCACGGGCCGCACAGCGCTGAAACCGCCATCGAGATGGATCACCTGCCCGGTGATCCAGCGTGCATCGGGCGACAACAGCCAGGCCGCGACGCCCGCACCCTCGTCGGCATCGCCATAGCGGCCGAGCGGGTACTGCGCGGCGATCGACTCGCGGCTGCGATCGCTGCCCAGCATGCGTTCGGTCAGTGGGCTCTGCATCAATCCGGGGGCCACCGCGTTGATGCGGATGCCCTGCGCCGAGTAGTCCGCCGCCACCGAGCGCACCAGCGCCTCGATCGCCCCCTTGGCCGCCGCGATCGCCGCGTGATTGCTGACGCCGGTGCCGGCCACCACCGAGCTGAACAGCACGATGTCGCCCGGCTGCTTCGCGGCCAGCAGGGCCTTGGCATAGGCCTGCACCGTGAAGAAGGCGGTGTCGACGTTCGCGGCCATGCAGGAGCGGAAGGCCTCGGCCGTCACTCGCCCGAGCGGAGCGATCAGGGTGCTGCCGGCGCAGTTGGCCACGGCATCGGGGATCACCCCGGTGCGGTCCATTGCCAGCGTGAACGCCGCCTCGGCACCACCCGGCGTCGACACATCGGCCTGGATCAGCGTGTCGGCCTCGGCCGGATCGATGCGACTGACGTCGCGACTGACCAGCACCAGCCGCCAGCCGGCATGGCGCAGTCGCTTCGCCAGCGCGCGCGCGACGCCACCGCTGGCGCCGGTGAGCAGGGCGGTCTTCATGGTCCACCTCCGGGCAAAGACGCGAAGGTTCTCGCGGCACCCGTACGGCGCGCGTGAATCCGGCGGCGGCGCAAAGCCGTCGTGGACAGCTAGCCAGCACCGGTCAGTGCATCAAGGCCTGTGCGACCTGCTCACTCGAAACCGTTGGCAAAGACGCCATCGGGCAAGGGTGCACGGGAACGCAGGAAGCCGCCGGAGGCCGAAAAGCTGCCCCCGGAGGACGTGCCGACCACCGCCTGCCCTATCACCCCCTGCACGCTGTATACGCCACCGCTCGATCGCCCTCCGGCATCGAGCACATGAGCGCGCAATTCGAAGACGCCACCGCTCGACTGCGGGTGCGTGGGCTGGGCAGCCAACAGCAGCAGGCACGCGCCGAAGGCCACGGCTGTCTTTCGCAGGATCGAGTTCGTTGCCATGGCTGCAGGCCTCAGCGCCGACGCGCGAGCGTGCACTCGGGCGAGTCGCACATCAGCAGTCGCAGGTTGCCCATTAAGCGATGCGAGACGACAGGGTTGCCGTGTGCCCCCAGGGTCACTGCCGGGCGGGCGTCGAGCAGGCCAGGAGATGTACCCAAGCCATTGCCGAAGAGCCTGTCGGAGCAGGCGGCGTCCACGCACTTGAGCACCGTGGCGCCCGAGTAATCCCCCCTCAGGGCGATCAGCACCGGCAAGCCATCGCCCCCCAGCGTTGCCGAGACACGGCTCCGGTCACCGTCGATGACGGGTCCCGCCGTGACCGACGCGCAGGAGGCGCTGTTGCAACGGACCGAGCGCAAGTCGGTTCCGCGCACGTACGCGATCAACAGGCGCCCATCAGGGGGGGCCACCATCGCGATGTCGACCGCAACCCCGGCACCATCCAACAAGATGACCGGAGAACTCGCGCACGCGCTGGCGAAGAACTGGCAGCTTCTCAGTTTGACCGATCCCGCTGTCTCGTCGCTGTAGGCCATGTAGAGCACGTTGGCGACGCGCATCGCGTCGAGCGCGCGACCGACGTTGTTGGCCGACTCGATGGTCGCATAGGTGCAACTGCCGCTCGGCGTGCAGGTGGCACTCTCGAGGTCACCCTGGATTTCGTCGCGATAGATGATGTCGGCCGTGCCGAGCGCACCGCTGGTGCCCGATGTGATCACGCTGCGCCGGCTGTCGCCGATCGCGGCATCCACCACGTAAACGTTGGCGGCCGTGCATCGGACATTCGTGCAACGGGCCATCTTGAGCGCGCCGTTGGTGGAGTCGATGTAGCTGATCGCCGGCAATCCGTCGGCGGTAATGGCAATGGAGTTGCCGCGCCCGACGATGCCAGCACTGTCGATCGTCGTGATGGTGCGCTGTGCGCAGCCCGGATCGTCGCAGTGCAGGACCAGCAGATCGCCATTGGCCGAGTCATGGATGCTGGCGATCGGCAATCCGTCCACGCCCACCGTCAGGCTGCTGTCCCCCGCGACCGGGGTCGGGCTGCCCGGAAGCGTGATCGTGTACGTCGCAAAAGCAGGCCGGGCGGCTGCAGCACCGATGATGGCCGCCTGATCCACCGTCTTCGCATGCTGCGCGTAGGGGGTGGCATGGATCGGCTGGCGCGGCGACAGCAGGGTGTAGGCACCGGTGCTCGCGCCATCACGCACGCGCAACTCCAGGTAGTACTGCGTGGAGGTGGCGAAAGGAATGTCGGTGTAGTCCAGCGTCACCGAAAACAGGCCCTGGTTGACCGCGACGTCGTCAAGCGTTGCCGTATCCAGCGCCGCTCCACCGCCGGGAACCGAATACAGCCCGATCAGGAAGTCGTACGAACCGTTGGCCGGCTGGTTCGATACCTTCAGTTCGCCCTGGTAGGTGAAGGCGCTCCCCAGAGGATCTGCGTGAACACCGCCCGTCAGCAAGACCAGCAAGCCCAGACATCCGCAAAGACGGCGATACATGGCACGCTCCTTCCGACCGCGACAGGATCAGCTTGTACACCCCAGGGGGTGTCAGGCCTTGATCGCGATCAAGGCACCCATTCGGGTCCGAATCGCGACGACCCGACACGCCTGGAGCGCGCCAGTCGGCCGGGAAAACCGCATGTGCCGGCATGACAGCCGAAGGCTTGAAGCCAGGGTCAACCGCAGCCGCGCCGGATCCCGGTTTCAGCTCGCCTGACGGCGTACCATCGATGTTCCGGAACCAGGAGGCCCACCACCATGCCCACACGCCGCGCCGTCCTGCTGGGCTCGATCGCCGCAGGAATCGCCCTCAACAGCACCGCCCTGCACGCCGCCGCTCCGCGCCTCAGCCAGGGCGATGCCGCGCTGGGCATCAAGGAGTCGCTGGCCCAGGGTGCCAGCGCCGCCATCACCCGACTCGGCCGCCCCGACGGCTTCCTGAAAGACCAGGCGGTCAAGATCCTGCTGCCCGGAAACCTGAGCAAGCTCGCCGAAACCGCCCGCAAGCTCGGCGCCAGCAAGCAGGTCGATGCCCTCGAACTGGCCATGAACCGCGCCGCGGAAAAGGCCGTGGTCTCGGCCGCCGACATCTTCGCCGACGCCGTCCGCGACATGAGCGTCAAGGACGCCCTCGCCATCGTCCGCGGCGGCGACGACGCCGGCACCCAGTACTTCCGCCGCACCACCGAAGACCAACTCCGCGAACGCTTCCGCCCCATCGTCGAAGACGCCACCGCCGAAACCGGCGTCGCCAAGCGCTACAAGTCCCTCAGCAAGAAAGCCGGCGGCTTGGGTGGCCTCCTCGGCGGCGGCGAGAGCGTCGATCTGGACGCCTACGTCACCGAAAAAGCCATGGACGGCCTCTTCCACTACATCGCCCAGGAAGAGAAGGCGATCCGCAAGAACCCGGTAGGGCGCGGGTCGGAGCTGTTGCAGCGGGTGTTTGGGGGCAGTTGAGCCAAGCCCGTTGAGCACGCACAACGTCACGGGCGCTGAACTGAACCGTCCGGGAGGAGGAGCGCGTCGGCCGAAACCGTGACCGCGCGCCCCTCCTCGTTAGCCCAAAGCGCTATTGCCCGGCCAACGCTGCAACCTGACTCGGATTGAGCTCTTGCGTGTAGATGCGCACGTCGTCCAGTGCACCCTTCAAACCCACCGAGGGGCTTCCGGGCGGCGATGCCGGCGTCCAGAGACCCAGGCGAAGCAACGTGCCATTGGCAAAGGCATCACCTGTTGCGCCAGCAGGACCAGCACCTCCCGTACCAACGGCAACCCCATTGACATACAAGCGTAGCCGGTCGGCAACCAGAGGAGCCGTTCCATTCCACACCATCGTCACATGGGTCCAGGTCTGGTTGCTGATCGACGCACTGCTAAGCGCAGTCACGCCGGAGTTGGAACCGATCCCGATCTGTGCCTTCAACTCCCTGGGAATAGTCGCATTGGGATCGACCTGAAGAAGAACGTCACCGGCACTGAAGCTCCCGCCATCGTAGTTCGACAGTACCGGAGCACAGCAATCGTTGTCATTATCGAGCCGCACCCAGGCCGCCACCGTTGCCGTCGACGACCTGAAAACCTGGCTGCCCACCAGATCGATCACGTCATTCACACCATCGAAAGCCATCGCCCCGCTTGAAGTCCCGTTTCGATCCACCGTCGCCACCGCACCAGAGACCGATCCGTGGTGTCCATTACCACTGACATCCAACGCATTGCCGTCGAGTGGCCAGTGAGCGGCAGCGGCCGGAAGCACCGATCCGGTAGTGACATTCTGCACATTCGACTCGCGTCCCAAGCTACCCTCTGCGCTGACCGCCTGCACACGGTAGTAATAGTTCGAATCCGGCAACAACCCGCTGACGACACGAGACGTTGCTGTCCCGACATCAAGGCCACCGTATCCCGGCACCAGATTGGTTAGAGCCGGATCAGTACCTACGTACAAGAGGTAACGACCCGCTCCGGCTACGCTGGTCCAGTTGGCCATGAACCCGGTAGTCGTCACCGCCGTGGCTGCGAGCGCCACTGGAGTACCGGGCGGCTCATCCAGCATCAAGGAGCCGATCTGACCGGCACTCAGCACCGAATGATAGATACGGACGTCATCAAGTGCCCCTTGCAGGGCTGCGGCGGGAGATCCGGCTGAGGGAATCCAGAGCCCGAGACGCAGCAACTGCGCGCTGTTGAACGCGTCCCCCGAACTGGTTCCGGACTCCTGACCGCCGCTACCCGCGGGCGCACCGTCAACAAACAGGCGGAGGCGCTCCGAAGCCTGGGCGGCCGC
>JANJUH010000071.1 GCA_024710675.1 Lysobacterales bacterium | reverse complement strand
TCTCGGCGCCCGATGGCAGCGGTGATGTGCAGGCCATCTTCCCGACCGGCAACACGCTGGCCGACCAGCTCCGCATGGTCGTGCGCCTGATCAAGGTCAGCCGCGACGCGCTGGGCGCGCGCCGCCAGGTCTATTACGTGCGTTACGGCAGTTTCGACCTCCACCAGGGCATGTTCGAGGCCGGCCAGCCGGCCGCGACGGGCGGTCACGGCGAGTTGCTGACTGCGCTCAACCAGGCCATCGGCGCCTTCTGGAGCGCACTCGGCGAGATCGGCGCGCGCAGCCAGGTGACCACCTTCACGATGAGCGATTTCGGGCGCACGCTGAGCGGCAACGGGAGTGGCTCCGACCACGCCTGGGGCGGCAACCAGCTCGTGCTCGGCGATGCCGTGCAGGGCGGGCGCCTCTATGGCAAGTACCCACAGATGCGGCTCAACGCCAACGACAACGCCGACAGCGACTGGAGCTTCAGCCGCGGCCAATACATTCCGACGACCTCGGTCGATCAGCTGGCGGCGACGCTGGCGAAGTGGATGGGTGTCACCGATTCCGGTGCGCTCGACGCGATGTTCCCCTTGCTCGGAAACTTCGCGACGCGCGACCTGGGGTTCATGGCGGGCTGATCTGATGTTGGGACCGGACCCGCCAGCCGCTTCTGGTGGGTCCGGATTCCTCCGGACGCTCTTCCTGACAACAAGGCCCAACTGTCGGGATGGATCCCGACCCATACCAACCCCCGGTTCCGGTGACCCAGTCGGGCAGGGCTCAGGCCTCGCGCCAGTCCATGCCCACCCGCTCCTCGTCGATCAGCGCACGCATCTTCGGCCGGCCGTCCTCGAGCCATTGCCACACGCGCGAGCGGTAGCGGCCGCAGGTCGAGATCTGCACCATTTCCCAGATCACGCTGCCCGGCGAGTCCTTGCGTGTCCAGCACAGCAGCAGGGTGCCGTGCTGCTCGTCGGCGCCAGCCTCGACGGCCCAACCGGCGATGCGGGCGTTGTCCCAGACCACCCGGCCATCACGAAACTGCGCCGGGTAATCGCGGGTCTCGGTGCGGCCATCGGCCCAGGTGTAATGATTGCTCTGGTGGTAAGGGTAGGGACCGTCGTCAGGAAAGCGGCAGACCAGGCGCGAGCGATGCTCGTCGACGAGGCGGCCATCCGCGTCGAGGTAGCGGTAGACGCCCTCCCAGACTCCCTCATGGCGGGCGAGGGCGGGCATGGCCTGCTTGATGGGATTCATCGGACACCTCGCGGCTCAGGCTGCACTGCCCCGATCATAGCCGCGTGGAGGGATCGTCCCGAGTCGAGGACGTGTCGACGCGTGCATCGGGCGGTCGGCTCAGGAACACCTGCGGCACCGGCCAGTAGAACCAGAGTGCAGGCTCGCGTTGCCACTGCTCGCAGAACAGGGCGCCGAGCTGGACTGACAATGCGGCCAGGTCACCGCACGGCGGCAGCGTCCGCAGCAGCAGCCGGCGTTCGCGCGTGGCCCAGTCGAGATCAACCGTGAAGCAGCGCAAGGGGCCTGAGAGTTCCAGCCCCAGCTTGAGGATGCCGCTGCGCCACCAGCCCTGGCGGCCACCCGGCAGTTCGACCGCCACCAGCCCCGTCCCGGCGCGCGGCGGCGTGTCGGCCGCCACACAGACCAGGCCGCCGGCCGCGATGGTGCCGGCGATGCGCTCGCGCGCGCCGCCGGTGCCGATGCCGCTGTTGCCGCAGACCTTTGCGACCATCTTCAGCCGCATGCGCATGTAGCCGTAGCGCAACCAGCCCACGCCTTCCGGCCTCTGCGCCAGCGAGCGATAGACCAGATACACATCAAAGCCCGCCGCGCGCAGGCTGGCCAGAGCCGGCAGGCCCTGGTTGAAGTTGAAAAAGTAGCAGAGCCCGGCACCTGGCTGCTCGACCGCGGCAGGCTGGATCGGCATCGTCGCCGCCAGACCCCGCCAGCCGCGGGCCAGTGCCCTGAACGCGTCGGCGTGTTCGAGCAGGAAGCCGAAGCGGAAACGTCGATCGAACTCGGGATCGTCGGGATCGAGGCCCATCGTGGCCCGGCCGCCGCGGCTGCCGCCGACTTCCTCGCCCAGCAGGCGCGTCCAGCGTGCGAGCTGCCAGTAGATCGCCACGCACCATCGCCATGGCAACAGCGCCGCCAGGCCCGGGACCAGCCACAGCGAGAGCAGGTCGCGCAGTTCACGCTTGATCTGTTGCACGGAGCTCCCGGCAGACTGGGAAGGGAGAAGGTCGCGAGTCTATCGACAGCAACACGCCGCGCGATCGTGAAAATTGACGCCCGTCGAAGCGGGCCAGTAGTCTTCGCGCTCTCCCAAGCTGCGCGAGGCCTGCCATGCGTGTCGTGATCGACCTGTCCGAAGACGATCTGGACCACTTCCGTGCGGCAATGCGCCGAGCCAAGGAAGCCGCCGCGCACCTGACGCCAGACCAGATCACCGCTGCTGCGCAGCAGTTGCTCGATGACACCCAGGGTGTGCAAGCGCCGGAGTTCGTGACGGTGCGCATGAAGCGCCTCGGCACCCTGATCAACATGGTGCACGACACCAACTGGGGCATCAGCGACGAGGAGCGCAAGGAGATCCTGTCCGCGCTGACCTATTTCGCCGATCCGCAGGACGCGATCCCCGACACCATCCCGGTGCTCGGCTTCCTCGACGATGCGATCATGATCGAGCTCGTGGTGGAGGAACTGAAGCACGAGATCGACGCCTACGAGGACTTCTGCGCCTTCCGCGCGCGGGCGGCGGAGGAGCAGGGGGCTGTCGAGGCCAGCGAGCTTTCGCGCAACGACTGGCTGGAGCAGCGCCAGCAGGAACTGCTGGACCGCATGCGCTCGCGCCGTTCCCGTGATCGCGCCTCCTACGGTGGCGGCGGCGGCTTCTCGCTGTTCACGGTGCGCTGAACAGGCATCGGATTCTGCGCGGGGCGCGGGTTGACATCGCCCGCATCCCAAGCGTTAATAGCGGGCTTGCAGCGGCGCCCCACCTCGAGTGAACAAGGCGCCGCCGCAACTTTGGCCAGGTAGCTCAGTTGGTAGAGCAGGGGATTGAAAATCCCCGTGTCGGCGGTTCGATTCCGTCCCTGGCCACCATCCTCTTCGATTCGTCTCTCGCGATCTGGCGGGCGGGGATTCCCGGCCGGCCAGCACAGCTGTCCGGCGTTCAGCGGCGCCGGCGGCAGTGCCGCCGAAGCGCGCCGCTTCACCCCCGTGTCGGCGGTTCGATGGACGCGCGCCGTCCTGGCGCGCGCCCTGCGGGCGAACTGGCATTCGTCCGCCCGCGTTCCCGACGCGGTCGTCCGTCCCTGGCCACCATCCTCTTCGATTCGTCTCTCGCGATCTGGCGGGCGTGGATTCCCGGCCGGCCAGCACAGCTGTCCGGCGTTCGGACGGAGATTGTCGCGACCGCAGAAACTGCCGCCGTCCCTGGCATGGCTTTACCTGCATGGCCTGAATGCCTACCTTTTCAATCCTCGAGTGGCTTGGAGGTGGCTGATGCGATTCCCCGCTGCGGACCTTTCAGTCACTGTGCGGGTGGTGACCCTCGTCACCTCCTTTGTGCTGCTGGCGCTGCCGGTTGCATTCCTGTGGACCGGGGAAGTGCCCCCGGCCGTGGCCTGGTTTGTGGGCCTGATGTCGGTGCTGATCCTCGTTGGTACCTGGTCGTTCGCGCCGCGTGCCTATGAGGTCGATGGCCATGGGGTGGTGGTTCATCGGGGTTTGGGTTGTGCCCGTCTGCCCTTGGCAGAGATACGTGGTTGCCGTGTCGATCCGTCCGCCATGGAGCGCTCCTGGCGGCTCATGGGCAGTGGCGGACTCTTCGGTTTCTTCGGCCTGTTCCGCAACGCGCGGCTCGGGGCTTTCCGGGCCTTCGCAACCGATCCGGCCATGGCGGTCGTGATCGAATCGAATGGAAAGCCCTGGGTGCTGACGCCGGCAGAGCCCGCCAGCCTGGTGCGCAAGCTCGAGGAGTCCATGGGCCAAGGCTCGCATTGATGCCTTGGCGGCTGCCACGCGTTGCCATCGCCGGGGCATGAACCGGATGGCGGGAGCCGTTTCCTGAGGCAATCCGGCGCGGCAGATGCATTCCCGTTCCGGCGCCGGATGGGAGGTGCAGATTGATCCATCGCAAGGTCCGACGCCACGGCGGCTGTACGCTGGGCTTCGCTCGACTCACCCGGAAGCGGTGACAGGCACGGCGCCATGGGGAGCGGCCCACGGCGAGATCGGCGAACCCGCGAAGGCAAAGGCTGCCATGTCCAGTTTCGAGATCGTCGCACGCCAGGATTTCTCCGACGTCACCTACCTGCTCGAGGTCCGCCACCCGCTGATGGCGCGAGCGGCGCGGCCGGGACAGTTCGTGATCGTCATGGAGCACGAGCACGGTGAACGCATCCCGCTGACGATCGCCGACTTCGATCGTGAAAAGGGCACGATCACGCTGGTGATCCAGGCGGTCGGCAAGACCACCCGGGAGATGCAGCAGAACTGCCGCGTCGGCACCCGCCTGTACGCGATGGTCGGGCCGATGGGGATTCCCAGCCACCTCGGCGCAGCGAAGAAGGTGGTCTGCGTGGGCGGCGGCCTCGGTGTCGCGCCGGTCTATCCGCAGGCCCGCGCCTACAAGGAGGCCGGGGCGTACGTCATCGGCGTGCTCGGCTTCCGCAGCCGAGATCTGATGTTCTGGGAGGACAAGTTCCGCGCCGTCTGCGACGAGTTGATCGTTTGCACCGACGATGGCTCGGCAGGCATCCGGGGTTTGGTCACCGAGGGCATCCGCCAGGCCATCGCCAGGCACCCGGACGTCGATGAGGTCGTGGCGATCGGGCCGCCGGTAATGATGCAAGGCTGCGCAGAAGCGACCCGTCCGCACGGCATCCGCACGATGGTGAGTCTCAACCCGGTGATGGTCGATGGCACCGGCATGTGCGGTGGCTGCCGGGTCAAGATCGGCGAGTCGATCAAGTTCGCCTGCGTGGACGGGCCGGATTTCGACGGCCACCAGGTCGACTTCGACGACCTGATGAAGCGCCTCGGCCGCTACAAGCCGACCGAGAAGGCCGCGCTCGAGGTCTACAACGAGGCCTGCCGTATTCGCAATGCCGCGCCGGCCAGTGGGCCCACAGCGCCATCCGCCAACGAACACTGATCGACAGCGCAGCCCGCGGGAGCCGGTCCATGGCGAAGAAGAAGACCATCCGCAGCATCCCGCAGGCACGCACGCCGATGCCCGAGCAGGCGCCGGAAGTGCGCGTACACAATTTCGAGGAAGTGGCCTGCGGCTACCGCCTCGAGGACGCGCTCAACGAGGCGCAGCGTTGCCTCGATTGCGCCGACCAGCCCTGCGTACGCGGCTGCCCGGTCGGCATCGACATCCCGGGATTCATCCGCAGGATCGCGGAGAACAATTTCCACGGCGCCTACGACACGATCACCGACACCAACCTGCTGCCTTCGGTGTGCGGGCGGGTGTGCCCGCAGGAGAACCAGTGCGAGGGCGTGTGCACGGTCGGCGAGTCGCTGGAACCGGTGGCGATCGGCCGGCTGGAGCGCTTCGTCGGCGACATGGCGATCGCCGAAGGCTGGGCCAACATTCCCTACATCGAACGCAACCGCTACCGGGTCGGGATCGTCGGCTCCGGACCCGCCGGCATGGCCTGCGCCGCCGACATGGCCAAGGCGGGCTGCGAGGTCACCGTCTACGAGGCCTTCCACGAGCCGGGCGGCGTGCTCAAGTACGGCATCCCCGACTTCCGGCTGCCGAACAGCGTCGTCGACGCCGAGATCGAGAAACTGAAGCGCCTCGGCATCCGCTTCGAGTGCAACACCCTGGTCGGGCGCCTGTTCACCATCGAGCAGATGCTGACCGAGATGGGTTTCCACGCGGTCTTCGTCGGCACCGGTGCCGGCTACCCGAGCTTCATGGGCATCCCCGGCGAGTCGCTGGGTGGCGTGCTCTCGGCCAACGAGTGGCTGACCCGCTGCAACCTGATGCGCGGACGCGACTTCCCGAACTTCGACACGCCGCTGCAGCCGGGCAAGCGCGTCACCGTGATCGGTGCCGGCAACACCGCCATGGACGCGATGCGGGTGGCGCTGCGCGTCGGTGCCGAGCAGGTGCACTGCGTCTACCGCCGCAGCGCCGCCGAGGCGCCAGCCCGCGCCGAGGAGATCCACCATGCGCAGCAGGAGGGTATCGACTTCCAGTGGCTGACGGCGCCGCTGGAGTTGATCGGCGACGAGGCCAACAATGTGCGCGCGATGCGCTGCATCCGCATGCAGCTCGGCGAGCCGGATGCCTCCGGCCGGCGACGGCCGGAGCCGGTGCCGGGCAGTGAGTTCGAGCTGGAGACCGACATGGTCGTGTTCGCGATCGGCACCAATGCCAACCCGATCCTCGGCCAGACCTCGGGACTGAAGCTGGACAAGCGCGGTTACATCGCAACTGACGAACACCTGGCGACTTCGATCGCCGGCGTCTATGCCGGCGGCGACATCGTCACCGGCGCCGCCACCGTGATCCAGGCGATGGGCGCCGGCCGCAAGGCCGCGCGCGGCATGAAGGCGTGGCTGGGCCTGCGCGACAGCGACAGCGTGTACCTGCCGGCGAGCGACGACCCCGCCAGCCGCCTGTTCGGCATCGACCGCCGCGAGCGTCACTACGCACGGGTGCGCTTGGCCAGTGCGTGACCTCGTGGGAAGAGCATTGGTCCGCAAGGGACGCAAAGGACGCAAAGAAAGCAGATGAAGATTCAAGGGACCGCGAGTACACGTCGAACTCCCCAATTCGCTTTTCCTTTGCGTTTTTGGCGTCCTTGGCGGACAAAAAGGGCTCTTTTCCTCCTGTTCCTCATTCGACAGCCCAAGCCATGACCCAGACTGCCACTCTTGCAGCACCCGAGATCATCCGGCCGGGACCCAGGCCGGCAACGCCGATCAGCGAGGCCATCGTCGAAGTCATCAGCGACTCGGGGGAGGGCGCGCAGCGCTGCGGGCAATCGCTGGGCGCGATCGCCGCGCGGATGGGAAACGGCATCTGGACCACCGAGATCATCCCCGCCGAGATCCAGCCGCCGGCCCGCAGCGTCGCCGGCGCCAGCGGCATCCGCATCCGGATCGGCTCCGGGCACGTGACCAACGGCGGCGACCAGACTGAACTGGTGGTTGCGTTCAACGAGCAGGTGCTGCTCGGGCGCGTGCGCGCCGGCGAGCTCAAGCCAGGGGCGAAGGTGCTGCTCGAGTGCATGTGGAAGACCCATCGCGACCCGGCGGTCGTGGTCTCGTACATGAAGACGGTGGAAGCGCTGCTGAGCGACGGATTCGAGGTCTACGAGATCCCGATGGAGGAGCGCTGCCGGGAATTGGTGGCCGACCCGCGCAAGGGCAAGAACATGTTCGTGCTCGGGATCCTGTGCAATGTCTACGGGCTTGACGACGAACTGGCCCGCGAACAGATCGCGCGGATCTTCGGCAAGAAGGAAGCCAAGGTCATCGCCAGCAACATCGGTCTCTACGAGGCCGGAGCGGCCTGGGCCGAAGCCAACCTCGACTTCAAGTACCGCATCCCGGCGCAGAAATCGACGGTCCCGCAGATCGTCGTCAACGGCAATACGGCGCTGGCCTTGGGCGTGATGGCCTCGGGCATGGACATCTGCGCGATGTATCCGATCACGCCGGCGACCTCGGCCTCGCACTACCTCAGCGAGGCCTTCGAGAAGATCGGTGGCCTGGTGCACCAGGCCGAGGACGAGATCGCCGCCTGCGCCTTCGCGGTCGGCGCCTCCTACGCGGGCAAGTGCGCCGTCACGATCACCTCGGGCCCCGGCTATTCGCTGAAGCAGGAGGTCATCGGTCTCGCGGTAATGGCCGAGATTCCGCTGGTGGTGGTCAACGTGCAGCGCGGCGGACCGAGCACCGGTCAGCCGACCAAGGTCGAGCAGGGCGATGCGCTCAGCGCGATCTTCGGCAGCCATGGTGACGCGCCCAAGGTGGTGATGGCGCCGAACAGCATCGAGGACTGCTTCTATTCGGTGATCACCGCGCGCAAGATTGCCGAGACCTTCGGCATGGTGGTCGTGGTGCTCTCCGATGCCAGCCTGTCGACCGCGCAGCAGCCCTTCCCGCGACCGGAGTTCAGCGAAAGCTGGCTGGCGCCGCCGGTCGACCTGACGCCGGTGCCGCCAAGGACGCTCGCCTACGACTGGGATGCGGTGACCGGCCTGTCGCGGCGGATCCAGCCCGGTCGTCCCGGCGGCATGCACACGGTGACCGGCCTCGCCCACGACCGCGCCAGCAAGGTCGCCTACGACCCGGCGATCAACGAGGAAGGGCTGCGCGCGCGCAGCCTGAAGCTCGCCGCACTGCAGAAGACCCTGAAGGCGCCGACCGTCTTCGGCGGCGAGAGCGGCGACATGCTGCTGATCGGCTGGGGCAGCACGATGGGGGCGATCGAGGAGTCGGTGACCCGCTTGCGCGCCGAGGGACTGGCGGTGTCCTCGATGCACCTGCGCTTCCTGCAGCCGATGCCGTCGGGCATCCGCGAAATCCTGGCGCGATTCAGGTACGCGATGACCATCGAGGGCAACTGGTCCGACAAGCCGGGGGACGAACTGATCGACGAGGACAACCGGCGCTATTCGGCGCTGGCGATGCTGCTGCGCGCGCGCTTCCTGGTCGACATCGACTGCTGGAGCCAGGCGCGCGGGCAGCCGATCAAGCCCGGTGACATCTGTCGTGCCACCCGGGAAGCCCTGAAGCGCCGTGGAGTCCAGTCATGAGCAAGTCCTTGAGTTCCTGCGTCATCAAGCTGCACCAGGAACACCACGCGCTGGAGGATTACCAGGGCGGCGTGCCGCGCTGGTGCAACGGCTGCGGCGACAACGCCATCCTCGCGGCCATGCAGCGCCTGTGTGCCGACGAGAACCTGGCACCAGAGGGCACCGTGTTCGTCTCCGGCATCGGTTGTTCCAGCCGCCTGCCGCACTACATGAAAACCTACGGCTTCCACAGTCTGCACGGGCGGGCCTTCCCGGTGGCCGAAGGCATCAAGATGGCGCGGCCGGAGCTCAACGTCTTCGTCAGCACCGGCGATGGCGACTGTTGCAGCATCGGCGCGGGGCACTGGATCCACGCGCTCCGCTACAACATGAACATTACCGTGCTGCTGCACGACAACCACGTCTACGGCCTGACCAAGAAGCAGGCCTCGCCGACTTCGCCACGCGGCTTCAGGAGCAACACGACGCCCTACGGCGCGACGCTGGAGCCGATGAATCCGCTCACCGTGTCGCTGGGCGTGCAGGGTGCCTCCTTCATCGCCCAGGCCGTCGACTGGATCCCCGAGGTGCTCTACGACATCCTGCGCGCAGCCCACCGCCATCGCGGCTTCTCCTTCGTGCGCATCCTCCAGCGCTGCCCGGAGTTCATGCCCAAGGCCTTCGATCCGTGGCTGCACGACCCGCAGCGGACCCAGTTGCTGACCCACAGGGACGGGCTGCAGCTGAGCGCCGCCATCGCCAGCGCCTATCGCAACCAGCGCGAGCACGATCCGGCGAACATCGATCGCGCCCGCGAGATCGCCTCGCTCGACGACCCGATCCCGGTCGGCATCCTCTATCGCAACCCCGATGCGCCCTGCTACGAGGACCTGCGCCACGCCGGGCAATTGCGTGCCCCGGCCGATATCCGGGCCGGTCTCGAGCGCGAATTCGACAAGTACACGGTATGGCCGGAAGGCCACGCCGAGGCCTGAGCCACCAGGATCCCCGATGGACACGAAAGCCAGGCTGCCCGAGCAGCAGATCTTCCACCTGAGCGGCCGGCGCCGGGGCGATGGCTTGCGCGCCATCGACGGCCTCGGCCTGTGTCCGGCCCTGATGGCGCCGTATCGTGATCTCGCCGCGCTGCGCCACGATTTTCCGGTGGTGCTCGTCGAGGGTCCCGGACCGGTCGATTGTGCACGCCCGCTCTCCGGGCTGGTCGACGACATGCTGAGAGAGCTGGCTCCGCGAGGCATCGAGGGCGAGCGCCTGCGTCGCCACGCCTTGCAGCTCGAGCGCCACATTCGCTCCGAGGTGGATCGTGGTGGCCGCGGCGAGCTGTCCGCGCTGTGGGAAGCCGCCGCGGCGAGTCTCGGTGCGCAGGAAGGGGAGACGCTGGAAGCGGTGCTCATGCACGCAGCGGGCGCCCTGGCGGCGGACGGCGAGATCCTCGGTTGCACTCCGGAGATGCCGGCCCGGCTCCTGACCCACGCCTGGCGAGCTGCGCGCAGGGCGAGGGCAAGCCAGTTCCGCGCCGACATCGGGCGCCTGACGTTGAAGCTCTCGGACATCCTGCGGGCGGCTTTCGCCCATTCCCTGGAGGGCCGGCAGCCCGAGAGCCTGCGCGCCGCGCTGGGTGGGGCCCACCAGGATGCCTTCGATTTCGAAGCGCTGTCGCGGATAGTCGGGAAGGGCGCGTCACGCGACGGTTTGCCGCCTGTACGCCGTGAACGCCTGGAGCGCACGCTGGCCGTGTTGCAGTCGCAGCGCTTTCACGCCATGCACGGGGACGTTGCCGGCGAAGCGGTCTACGCCTTCGAATTCGACAATTGCGCTGCCGCGGTACGCGCCTACCGCGAGCGCCTCGGTGAGCTGGCAGAGCTGGTCAAGGCCATCTCCATCGCCGAACTGGAGATCGCCGGCCGCTACGTCGAGGCCGAGCACGACCTGGTGTTCGAGGCCTTCGATGCCGAGTCACTGGGCGCCGAAGACCTCGCGCGCTTCCCCGATTACCTGGTGTGCATCCCGCCCGGACAGAACGACGCGCCGGAGAACGCCGGTCTAATGGACATGCTCTCGAGCGGCTTGCCGGTCAAGGTGCTGGTGCAGACCGACGATCTCTTCGAGGATGCCTCGCCCGGTGCCGGGCACTTCGCCTTCGGCGTGCGCAGCGCGCGCCTGGCGACTGCCGCGATGGGCCTGGGCGGCATGTACGTGATGCAGTCGG